>NZ_JAWQLY010000006.1:0-265751 GCF_033446685.1 Halomonas sp. HP20-15
GGTGGGTCGTGTAGGATTCGAACCTACGACCAATTGGTTAAAAGCCAACTGCTCTACCAACTGAGCTAACGACCCGCAACGCGCCCTCGCAAGAGCAACGTTCGGCGGAGTGGTGGGTCGTGTAGGATTCGAACCTACGACCAATTGGTTAAAAGCCAACTGCTCTACCAACTGAGCTAACGACCCGCCGCCGGGTCCGTCGAGAATGGTGGGTCGTGTAGGATTCGAACCTACGACCAATTGGTTAAAAGCCAACTGCTCTACCAACTGAGCTAACGACCCTCCCGACAGGGCGCACATATTACCGGCGGCGCCCTTTTCTGGCAATACCTTTTTGTCGACGAATCAGCGCTTAACGCGAGCGCGGCGAGTCCTTGGGCTTGCGCATCGCACGTACCGGGCGGCGCTTGTTCTTGTCGCGGCTCCAGCGGTTCTGCTCGTCCGGAGTCAGGCTCGGCACCTTGCGCGGCGTGAGGCCGGCGACGCTGGACAGGTCGTCGATCTCGCTCTGGGTCAGCTCGGTCCACTCGCCGGCCTTGGCCCGCTTGTCGAGGAAGATGTTGCCGTAGCGCACGCGCTTGAGCCGGCTCACCGTCAGGCCCTGAGATTCCCACAGCCGGCGCACCTCGCGGTTGCGGCCTTCCATGATCACCACGTGGAACCAGGTGTTGATGCCCTCGCCGCCGAACTCCTGAACGTCGGTAAAGCGCGCCGGACCATCCTCGAGCATCACTCCCTCGACCATCGCCACGACATGCTCGCGCTTGACCTGGCCCATCACCCGCACGGCGTATTCACGTTCGACCTGGGTCGAGGGATGCATCAGCCGGTTGGCCAGTTCGCCGTCGGTGGTGAACAACAGCAAGCCGCTGGTGTTGATGTCGAGCCGGCCGATGGCGATCCAGCGCTCGCCCTTGAGCCGCGGCAGGCGTTCGAAGACGGTGCGCCGGCCCTCGGGGTCCTTGCGCGTACACAGCTCGCCCTCGGGCTTGTTGTACATGATCACTCGACGCGACACCTCGGCATCGTCACGCAGCGTGACCAGCCGGTCATCGAAGGCCACCCGGTCGCGGCTTGCGATACGATCGCCGAGCTTGGCCACCTCGCCATTGACCTTGACCCGGCCGTCGCTGATTGCGGCTTCCATCTCGCGGCGCGAACCCAGCCCGGCGCGGGCGAGGACTTTCTGGAGCTTTTCGGTGTTGCTGTTGTTACTGGAGTTGCTGGAACTGTTCATGAGTCTGAGTGTGTCTCATCGATTGAATGGTCCGCGCCGCCCGGCTCGTCGTCGTTGCCGTTGTCTTCGGCAGTGTCGGCGGTCCGTTGTTGGCGGGCGCGTTCGGCCAAGCGTGCTTCGAGATCGGCGAAGCTCAGTCCCGGCCGGCGTGACGCCTTCCCGGCGTGGGTGTCGTCGGCCATCCCGGCCGTCGTGGTGGATTCGAGGGGCGTAAAGCGCGACATATCGTCCGTCGCGTCGTGCCCTGCCCGGTCGTCCTGTGTCGTCTCTTGCGGCACCGGGGCCGCGGGTGTCTCCGAGGTTGTCGCTATGGGCGCATCGGTCATCTCGGCGTCGTCGCGCGACTCGGACTCATTGTAGCTCGGCTCGCCGAGATCGATGCCCTGCAATTCGTGCATCGGCGGCAGCGCATCGAGCGTCTTGAGGCCGAAATCGTCGAGGAACTGACGGGTGGTGGCGAATACCGACGGCCGCCCCGGCACGTCGCGCTGGCCGACCACGCGGATCCAGCCGCGCTCGCTGAGGGTACGCATGATCGAGCCGCTCACCGCCACGCCGCGCACTTCCTCGATATCGCCACGGGTCACCGGCTGACGGTAGGCGATCAGTGCCAGCGTCTCGAGCAGCGCCCGGGAATAACGCTGTGGGCGCTCGTCCCACAGCCGCGAGACCCACGGCGACAGCCGCTGGCGGATACGGACGTGATAGCCCGAGGCCGACTCGATCAGTTCCAGCGCGGTGCCCTCCAGCCGCGCACCCAGCTCGCCCAATGCATCGCGCAAGTCGCGCCGGACCGGGCGCTCGTGATCGTCGAACAGCCCCTCGATGCGTTCCAGCGACAGCGGTTCGCCGGCCGCCAGCAGCGCCGCCTCGAGGATTTCATCGAGTCGCGTATTGGCCGTCATGCCGCTCGATTCCCGGGTCACGGTGCCTCCTCTTCGAAGGCGCTCTCGCCGCCGTCGTTCGCTACGTCGTCGTCCACCACAGCGTGCTCGTCGGTGTCGACGGGCTGGCGGGCGCGCACGTGGATCGGCGACAGCGGTGCATTCTGGACGATCTCGATCATCGCCTCCTTGGCCAACTCGAGAATCGCCATGAACGTCACGACGACCCCCGCCCGGCCCTCTTCGAGGCTGAACAGCGACTCGAAGGAGGTGAAGCCCTCGTGGTTGAGGCGCTCCATGATGATCAGCATGCGCTCGCGGGTGGAGAGCACCTCGCGGCTGATGGTGTGCGCCTGGTTGAGCTCGGCGCGCTTGAGAATCCCCGACAGCGCATGCAGCAGCTCGTCGAGCCCTACCTCGGGGTGGACGACGCGGGTCTCGAGCGGCGGCAATCCGGCACGAGCGCCGAACCAGTCGCGGCCAAGGCGCGGCAGCTCGTCGAGGCCTTCGGCCGCGAGCTTCAAGCGTTCGTACTCCTGCAGCCGACGGATCAGCTCGGCGCGCGGGTCCTCCTCGTCGTCCTCGACATCGCCCTTGGGCGGGCGTGGCAGCAGGGTTCGCGACTTGATCTCGGCGAGCATCGCCGCCATCAGCAGATACTCGCCGGCCAGGTCGATCTCCAGCGCCTTCATCAGCTCGACGTACTCGATGTATTGGCGGGTGATCGCCGCTACGTCGATGGCCAGGATATCCAGGTTCTGGCGCCGGATAAGGTAAAGCAGCAGGTCGAGCGGCCCCTCGAAGGTCTCGAGGAACACTCGCAGCGCCTCGGGAGGAATGTACAGATCCTCGGGCAACTCACGCAACGGCTCGCCGGCGACCAGCGCCATCACCGCGCCCAGGCTGTCGACCCTGGAGTCATCCTGCTGAGAGATCGTCGCCACCCTTGTGTTCACCTGCAATAACGTTGACGCGGCAGTTTACCAATGACCACCGGCTTGAACACTGTCGGCGTGTCGGTCGAGTGTCTGGATCGCGCTGCGCCTCGCTTGAAAGACAAGCTAGCCGCTCACTACCTTTGAAAAGGCAGGGCCGAACCATCGGCCCTTCTGCAGCCAATCGGAAAAAGGAGTTTTCCATGCAAACGCACACTTTTCGCAACCTTAGCCTGACCCTCGCCATTGCCGGCGCACTCGGTACCGCCCCCGCTTGGGCCGGGTCTACCGACCAGAATGCCCAAGACTCGCAACAGAGCGATGCCCAGCAGAGCGTCAGCGAAACCAACAATGCCACGGCGAGCGCCAGCGGCATCGAGGCGGAAAGCACCAAGACCGCCTATTATGCAGCGGGCATTCTCCAGGGCCAGATGCAGCAAACCGAAAGCCAGCAGATTCCCCAGCAGCTACTCAGTAATGTCCAGTGCGTCGGCGTGTTCCCGGCCGTGCTGAAAGTCGGCCTGGTGTTCGCCGGCGCCCATGGCGACGGTATCATCAGCTGCCGTGACGATTCGGGTAGCTGGGATGGCTCGGCGCCGGTGTTCTTCGGTCTCAGCTCCGGCAGCGTAGGCGCCCAGGCCGGTGCCAAGACGACGGAACTGATCGTACTGTTCAACGACAAGTCCGCCGTCAAGCAATTGAGCGACGGTAGCTTCAAGTTCGGCGCCAACGTAGACGTCACGGCGGGTGAACTCGGCGCGCATGCCAAAGTCTCGACCCAGCCGGCGCCGATCGTCGCCTACCGCATGGACCAGACCGGCGCTTTTGCCGGCGCCGACATCGAAGGCACCGTCATCCAGGCCAACGACGAGGCCAACCACAACATCTACGGTCAGAATGTGACCACTCAGCAGCTGCTCAGCGAAAGCACGCAGATTCCCGAGAACGTCCAGGTCTTCAACCGGGCGCTGGCCGAGTTTACATCCAACCAAAGCAGCCAGCCGCAGGGCAGCCAGAGCAACAACGGCTAACGTCGTTCCGCTCGACATCTACCGACATTGCCACTCCAGCGACGGGCCGCCTTGAGCGGCCCGTTTTACGTCAGATCTCTTCGGCGCTGTCCGCCTTGCGGTAGCGCCCGACATAGTCGAACAGCTTCTCGCGGACCTGCCAATGGCGCCCCACGCGCCGGCCGATGACGAAGTCCGGAGCCTTGAGGCGCGCCCGCTCGGCGATCACCGCCTCGGGCGAGGCCGGCCACCAGGGCGTGCCCGGCGCGCGCAGATGACGGCGCAGGAACGCAGCGGCGAAGGCCCCGCGCTGGGCCGGGGTCTCCAGCGCGAACCATTCGTCCAGCGTCGCACCGTCCTCGTCGTGGTAGGTCACCTTGAGCCGCGGCAGCCCGCGGCCGTTGGCGGTGGCGGCTAGCTGCATGCCGCTGACCCGCAATACCCGCGCATCCTTCAGGCACAGCGCATCCTTGAGCTTGTCGTCGGGGTCGACCAGCCGCTCGCCGCAACCATGGCAGCTGCGCGCGGCGATGTCGTTCTCGGCGCCACACTGCTCGCAGGTCTTGAAGCGAAAGCGAAAGTCACACTGCTTCATCGCTGCTGGTTTTGACGTTGTGCCTTGCGCACGGCTCGGGGCACGATAGTCGGAGTCTGAATTTACGTTTTTCGCGCGGCATTGGGCGCGATGAACAGCCGCGCGGGGTCGGGCGCGATGAGAAGGAACAAGCCCCTGGCAGCGCCGGCCGAAATGTTCAATGACGATCTCGCCGTCGCGCTTGCCCCAGAACAGGTTGGCGTGGCCGCACTGCGGACACTCGACCTGCACCGGCTCGCTGTCCGAGGCCGGCTTGGGCGTGCCCACCTCCGGGGCATACAGGTCCCAGGGATTGCCGGCGTAATCGAGAATCAGGCAATCCTGCTTGCCGGGCGCCAGGCGCAGCCCGCGGCCGACGATCTGCTGGTACAGCCCCACCGACTCGGTGGGCCGCAGGATCGCGATCAGGTCGACGTGCGGCGCGTCGAAGCCGGTGGTGAGCACCGCAACGTTGACCAGGTACTTGAGTCGCTGCGCCTTGAAGTCGTCGATCAACCGTTGGCGCTCGCGCGAGCCGGTCGCGCCGGTGATCAACGCCGCCTGATCGGCGGGCAAGTAACCCAGGATCTCCTCGGCATGCGCCACGGTGGCGGCGAAGATCATCACCCCGCGCCGCTCGACGGCACGCTCGATGATCTCGCCGACGATCACCGGCGTGGCGCGATGACCGCGTACCACCCGGTTAAGATCGTCTTCGGCGTACACCCCGCGGCTGCTCGGCATCAGCCGCGAGAAGTCATAACGCTCGACGCTGGCATCGACCCGCGTAGGCGGCGCCAGATAGCCCTGCTTGACCATCAGCCGCAGCGGCTGCTCGAACACGCAATCCTGGAAGAAGCAGTCGGCCTCGCCGCGCACCATGCCGTGATGGTGGCGATGGTAGATGAAGCCCTGGCCCAGCCGGTACGGGGTGGCGGTCAGCCCCAGCACCTTGAGTCGCGGGTTGGCGCGGCGCAGGCGATCGATGACCTTGCGATAGCTGGCATCGTCGGCGGGCGAGACACGGTGGCACTCGTCGATCACCAGCAACGTGAAGCCCGTGTCGGCGGTCTCATCCGCGCCGGCGAAGGCATCGAGGTTGCGCACCACCGATTGCACCGAGCCGAACACCACCTGGCGTGTGGCCTGCTTGCGCCCCAGCCCGGCGCTGAAGATGTCCGCCTCGAGACCGTAGGCCTGGTACTTGGCGTGGTTCTGCTCGACCAGTTCGCGGACGTGCGCCAGCACCAGCACCCGGCCACGGGCCAGTCGCGCCAGCTCGGCGATCACCAGCGACTTGCCGCTGCCGGTGGGCAGCACCACCACGGCGGGCTCATCGCTGGCGCGAAAGTGCTCGACCACCCGCGCCACCGCTTGCCCCTGGTAGGGGCGCAGCGTCGGCGGCGCGGCCGGGGCCGGATCGTGAAGCTCGAGGGCGGCGCGGCTAGTCATGGCATCCTGCGATTGGGGCGACGCGCCATTCTAGGCGCGCCGCGGGACTAACCCAACCCGGCCGCTTATTGCGGATAGGGCATCCAGCCATCGCCCTTGAGGCGGACATACGGCACCCCCTGATAGGGCATCACCACCACCGCCTCGTTCTCCGAGACCGGCGCGGTGCTCGGCAGGCCGCTCAGCAGACCGGGCCAGTCGACCCGTTCGGCACCGAACATATCGCTCGCCACCAGCCGCGAGACCAGCTCGGAAACCGCCAGATAGCTGGTCGGCTCGCTGACCCGCAGCGGCTCGCCCTGGCGCGGCTGGGCCATGCCGGTGAGTTTGAGCCCCACCGGCACATGGGTCATGGTCGGATTGGGGATCTCGCGCATGCCGGGAAACTGCATCTTGTCGCCGCGCCGCGCCGCGCCGTGTTCGGGAACGATCAGCACCGCGACCCGGCGCCCTTCTTGGTCGAGCCGCTGCAAAAAGGTCAGCAGGTCGTCGAATAGCGTCACCAGGCGCTGCCGATAATCGGCGAAGCCACGCTGACCGACGTAGCGGTTGCCGTCGTGCAGCGAGACCGTATTGTAGAAGGTTGCGCTCGGCGCCCCGGCCGTATCCTGCGCCGCCCAGCGTTCCAGCGTAGCGCCATCGGCATATACCGGCGAATCGTCGAAGGCGGTCATCACCGGCGCCAGACCGTTCATCGGCAGCTTGGGAACGTCGAGCCCGCCCTCCTGCTGCAGTTCCTTGAGGTAACCGTCGAACTGCCCGTCGTGGTTGAGTACCAGATTCTGTGCAAAGCCCAGCTCGGCGAGATTCTCGAACAGATGGCATTCGCGCGGCACGTCGCCATATAGCGCCCCGTGAGGACGCTGTCCGCAGCTCGCCTGCAGCAGGCGGATGCCCGCCGGCCCGCTGTAGGAGGTCGCCGAATTGAAGTTGTCGAACACCGCGTCCAGGTAATCGAACAACGGATGATCGGTAAGCCCGGCCACCGCCATGTCGTCCCAGGACAGCGAACAGATGTTGATCACCAACAGATCGAAGGGCGCCGCCCCGGCCGGCCTCGCGGCGAATTGAGTGCGTCGCTGACGCTCGGCGGCGTAGAACGCCTCGAGCCGGCGGTCGAGCACCGCATCGCTGGCCTCCTCGGTCGGCGCCGGGGCCGGCTCGTCGGCCTGCACCACATCGGCCAGCCCACGACTCGGCGCGCTCGGCAAGGCCGCCAGCGCCGACTCCTGAGGCACGGGCCCGGCCACCGGCAGCAGCGGCGCCACAGCCAGCCAGACCAGCCCCAACACCACCGGCACGCTGACACGAATCCACGGCGCGATGAAGCCATAGCCCACCGCCAGCACGAACAATACGCCCAGCCATTCCCAATTGACGATGCGACCGGCGAGATCGAGCAGGTAAACCGGACTCATGGCACCGACCTGCGACGATTGCGCCAGCAGCCGCTCGAAGGGCGGCAACCAGGCGTCGTGATAGAACAGCACCACGCCGACGGGAATGGCAGCGACATGACGCAGCCGATGCAACCAGAGCGGCGGCAGCGGCACCAGCAGAAACGCCGCGAACACCAGGTTGGCCAGGGCATCGAAGTCGATCGCCCCACGCCAGTACAGCGCCAGCTTGACGATGAAGTACAGGTTCCACAGTCCCAACCCACGCCATGTGCCAACGCGCCCCGGCGACTCGAGCCGCGAGGTTTCGATGCGATTCATTGGTCAGATATGCCCTTGCTCACCGCCCGACGTCGACGCACGCCGAGACGAACCAGATAACGCGGCCGCCGATCGAGGATGCGCCGCCCCCAATGCCATACCGATCGCCCCCCCAGCCCCGCAAGCAGGCCCACCAACAGCCCAAGCAGTGCTGCCAAGTCCTGATTCATGGCGCTTCCTCCGCATGCGTCGTCAGCGCCAGAGACACCGGACGCGGTGCTATCGGAGCCGCCCCCGGCGGCACTGCATAGGCTGCCGCGTGAATGTCGTCGGCGCCTGCCACTGGTGCCTGGCTCTGCGAATCCCAGCCATAAACGACCAACTGATGCCGCTCCAAGGCGATGGTTTCACGTCGATCGAAGACCTGCCGGCTCGAAAACAGCGCGCTGTCGGCAACCCCGAAGAGTCGCGTCAGGGCGATGTCGAGATCGGTCAGACGGCAGCCGAACAGAAACAGATAAAGGCGCGACTCGATGAGGGTGGCCATGTCGCCTTGCCGCGTGAGCCGGCACTGAGCCAGCGCCTGGGACGCCGACAAGCCACCGGCCGGTCGCAGCACGACCAGTAGGCTCGACACCGCCTCGGCCGAATCGCCCGCCAACCAATCCGCGATCTGCTCGATGAACGCCGCCGGCGACACCACACCGCTGGATGGCAGTGGGCGCAGCGACGCGGTCACCGCAGCGAAGTCGGGATCGATGCCACGCATGAATCGCTGCCCCTGAATGCCCTCGACACGGCTAAGGAAACGGGCGAACGACACACTGTTTCCCACCACCAGATTGACGCCGCTCAGGGCCATCAGACGCTCGTCGCGATAGCGCAAGCAAGGCATCATCTCTCGTACCACCAGCTTGATGGCATCGCCGCACTGCAGGCGCAACCCATGCATCATGCCTGCCACCGCCTCAATCCGATCGGCGTGCTCCAGCGCCAGGATGATCGTTGCCGCCTGAGCGTCGGCCGCCTGGACGACCACCTCGTTGGGATCGTCGAAGACCCGCCAGTGCTCGCCGGGCAGCGTGGCCTCTTCGAGTGCTGCACGTTGCACGTAATAGCGATGTTCATCGCCACCGCCAGCGGCCTCCTGTTCGACCGCGTGCAACAACTGCCAGCCGTCGCCCAGCTTCGAAAGACTCATGTCGTGACTGCCACAGGCACGCAAGTCACTGCGCCAGTGCATTACCAGATAGCGTCCCGTCTCGCCCACCGGCTGTAGATGCGCCAGACCGTCGAGCACATCATTGTGCGGCTGCAGACGACCGCGCAACGACAAGCTTCGCGACCCGTGCACGAGCAGCACCAAGCAGGCCTCGCGTTTTCGACACCAGTGCTGCCAACGCCGCAGCCATGCTGCCAGGGCCGTTTCCGGTAGCGTCTCGAGCGCCGTTGCAGGTAGCTTGATCAGGACCAGCCGCGGGTCTTGCCGCCGGCGCCATCGACGTGCGCGATCGAGCTCATCGGGCAGGGCCTCGAGCGCAGCTCTTGGCGCCTTGTCACCTAGCGACCATAGCGTCATACGGCCCGGACCACGCTGGGGATCCTCCAGTCCTGGAGGCTGTCGTTCGTCTTCGCCGCCCATGACGATCCAGTCGGCGAGGGCGTCAGCCTCGAGGCCGACCAACAGACCTGCAGCAAGACGCCGCAGATGGGGTTCGCGGTCGGCGAGCACAATGTACTGCCCGGGACACCGTAGTGCCGAAAGCTCCGCCCAAAGACCCTCGACGGCTAGCGAGAAATGCTGCCGTTGTGCCGTCGTTGGCTCGATCATTGCGTCCGCCTGGATTTTATTGAGATAACATTTCGTGACCGAATAGTGACAAATAAGTATTTTTATGCAAGAAAAACTAGTATTTTCTACTCATTATACAATCGGAAGTACATCCACAATAAGGAAGTTAGTCCAAGAGAAGTCCCAAAGGCAGCCCCCAAAACAGGCTCGCCTTCGACTGAAAGCCCTCAGCAATAGCGGACAAGGTATACTCATCATGTCGCTTCAGGATCTCATCGCCCCGCGCCTGCCCCCAGCACAGTCCAAGCCAGACGATGATATTCGCGCCCTGGTAGACAACGCCGGGCTCGGCGATTTCCCTTACCGCAATATCCATCAGCAGGAACGCCTTGCCGCCGACCTCGAGCGCTGGCCGTTGTTGCGAGAACTCGCCGGTTCACCGGCGGAGACCACCGCTTGAGGGTAATGGCGCTGCAGGGGCTGCGCGGTGGCACGGGCACGACGTCACTACTCGCCGCCCTGGCCGAGTCGCTCACCCGGGCGGGGCACAATGTGCTGTGTATCGACCTCGATCCACGCAATCAGTTACGCCTGCATTTCAACCATCCCTGGCAGGACGATAGCGGTTGGGCAGTCGCCGAGAGAGCGGATGCAGCGTGGCATGAAATGGCCTTCAGTCTCGGCGATCGGCTGACATTTCTGCCCTACGGATGTGAGGAGGGTATCGCCGAACCCCTCGAGCCTGATTGGCGAGAGGTAGCTCATGTCTGGTCTCAACGCCTGGCCCAGTTGGACCCGCAACGCTATGACTGGATCCTGATCGACATTCCAAACCATTCGGCACTTCCTCGCCAGATGCGCAACCTGGCGTCACTCTGGCTGACGGTGGTCAATGCCGATGCTGCCTGCCATGCCCTGCTAGCGAAGCACCCGATCGGTGTCGACGAGTATCTGCTCATCAACCGATTCTCACCGCGCAGCCTGTTGCAGAACGATCTACTGGCCGTCTGGCAGCGCCGGCACGCCGACTGGCTAGTGCCCTGTTCGATCCACCAGGACGAGGCGATGTTCGAGGCGCTGGCCCACAAGCGCAGCGTGCTCGGTCATCGCAGCGACAGCCTGGCATCGCGCGATGTCCAGCGCCTGGCCGCCTGGCTGCAGACACGTGGAACGGCATCATGACTTCGCTGCTTTTCAAGCCACACCTTTTGCAAGGCATGCGACGCCATTACCGCGACCTGCGCCACCGGCGGCGTGCCGGCCCCATCACCGCCCTCGTCTACTGTACGGTTTGGCTGCTGGGCTGGACGCTGCTGCGCCTCGAGAGACCGGCCTGGCAACGACTCTCACGGCGCCTTGCGCCAGTCTTTCACCGTCTTCGGAACCGCCGGCCAGGAATCGCCGATCCGTTGCGCTACCTGATCCAGGCGCTGTGGCTGATACTGTGGAAACCCCGGAGGCCGGGGCCGAGCGTCGGCGACCGGGACTCCGCGCCGCGCTGCGACAGGACATCCTCTCGATCCTCGTCGCCGCACCTGCCTGAATGGCGGCGACGCATCGCCGATCTGGCAAGCCGGCTGGACGCTTCCTCAGGGACTGAACAAGTCGCCACCCGCACCACCTGGCCGCTATGGGCCATGGGCATGCTGGCCGGCCTGATGATGACGCTGGTAATCACCCAGCCTTTCTCGCTGGGCGCTCAGGCGATCTTCGTGATGCTCCTGGCGGCTGTCGCCTTGTTGGTGCAGCGCTTGCCCGGACGCTTGGCGACACTGACCCTGATCGTGCTGTCGGTAACAGTGTCGTGCCGTTACCTGTGGTGGCGCTACACCTCGACACTCAACTGGAACGACCCGCTCGACGTCACCTGCGGCCTGCTGTTGCTCGGCGCGGAAACCTACACTTGGCTGGTCTTGTTGCTCGGCTATCTCCAGACTCTCTGGCCGCTTAATCGGCCGCCGGTCGCCCTGCCCGACGATACTACCCGATGGCCGCTCGTCGATCTGATGATCCCCACCTACGATGAGTCTCTGGATGTGGTCCGACCCACCGTGCTCGCCGCGCTGGGCATCGACTGGCCCCACGATAGACTGCGCATCCATCTACTCGACGATGGGCGCCGCCCAGCATTCCGAGAATTTGCCGATTCGGTGGGTATCGGCTATATCACCCGCGACGAAAATCGTCACGCCAAGGCTGGTAACCTCAACCATGCCCTGACCGTTACCGACGCCGAGTTCGTGGCAATCTTCGATTGCGACCACGTCCCTCAGCGCTCGTTTCTACAGATGACGCTGGGCTGGTTTCTCAAGGACTCTCGACTGGGCCTGATCCAGACGCCGCACCACTTCTTCTCGCCCGATCCTTTCGAGCGCAACCTGGGCCGCTTTCGACGCATGCCCAACGAGAACACGCTGTTCTATGGTCTGGTACAGGACGGCAACGATCTATGGAATGCCAGCTTCTTCTGCGGATCGTGCGCCGTGCTGCGCCGCTCTGCGCTCGAAGCGATCGGCGGCTTCGCCGTGGATACCGTCACCGAGGACGCTCATACGTCGCTGCGTCTGCATCGTCATGGCTTCACTTCGGCCTACCTGCGCCTGCCCCAGGCAGCGGGCCTGGCCACCGAGAGCCTGTCGGCGCACATCGGCCAGCGTATCCGCTGGGCGCGCGGCATGGCCCAGATCTTCCGCCTGGACAATCCACTCACAGGCCCCGGCCTGAATCTGGCCCAGCGGCTTTGCTACCTCAATGCCATGCTGCATTTCCTGGCCGGCGTGCCTCGACTGATCTTCCTCACGGCACCACTGGCCTTTCTGCTGCTGCACGCCTACATCATTTATGCACCGGCGGTAGCCATCCTGCTTTACGTGATCCCGCACATGCTGCACTCCGGCATTACCAACTCGCGCATCCAGGGCCGCTACCGACACAGTTTCTGGAGCGAGGTCTATGAGGCGGTACTCGCCTGGTACATCGCCCGTCCGACGACAGCGGCATTGCTCAATCCGCGCAAGGGCACGTTCAACGTCACCGCCAAGGGCGGCCTGATCGGCAAGAATTACTTCGATTGGACCATATCGCGTCCCTATCTGCTGCTTATCGCCCTAAACCTGGCCGGGGTTGTCGCAGCCGCCTGGCGTCTCTACGCGGGACCCTTCGACGAGGTGCCCACCGTGCTCGTCAGCCTGGCCTGGACGCTCTACAACCTGATCATCCTCGGCGGCGCCGTTGCCGTCGCCGCCGAGGCGCGTCAGGTACGTCGCCGCCATCGCGTCGAGGTGGCCCTGCCCGCAGCCATCGAACTCACCGACGGCCATGCCTACCCCTGCACCTTGCATGATTATGCCGAGGGGGGAGTCGGCCTGAGCATGCCCCGCGCCGGGCTGCTGGCCATCGACCAGAAGGTGTCGCTGCTGTTGCATCTCGGGACTCGCGAACAAGCCTTCGAGGCCCGCGTGACCAACGTCAACGGTGCTCGCGCCGGCCTCGAGCTGGCGGCTATGACGCTCCCTGAGCACATCGACTACATACAGGCCACCTTCGCCCGGGCCGACACCTGGACGTTGTGGCGAGACAATTTTCCCGAAGACCGCCCCATGCAGAGTTTCGCCGACATCCTGGCTCTCGGGATGGAAGGCTACAGGCGCCTGTTGCTGCATGCCCCGAGGCGGCTGTACGCACCATTGGCCTGGTTGGGCTCTTTCGCTCCGCGCCGCGAAGCGCAGCGGGTCTGAGACTTCATCGACTTACAAGGGATCATGCCTAGATGAGCATACGCTGGCTCGTGCCGTTATCGCTGTTGATCATGCTGTTCGGCGGCGTCGCAGATAGTCTCGCGGCCACCGCCGAGACGACACCCGGCGACGCACCTCCGGTCGAACACCGTACCCTGCCGTTGACCCGGCTGGCCCAGGCGCCCATAGAACTGACCGGCCTGGTACCCTCGCAGCGCATCGACTTCGGGGTTCGCGACGACCGTCTGGTCACCCGCGCCTTGCTCGATCTGCATTACACGCCATCGCCGGCCCTGCTCGACGATGTCTCTCAGCTCAAGGTCTATCTCAACGACGAAGTGGTCGGTGTGGTCAGCCTCGAGCCGGATCGCGGCAAGCCACAGCATGCCGAAGTTTCGCTCGACCCGCGCCTGATTCGCGACTACAACCGGCTCGAGCTGTCACTGATCGGCCATTACAAGGACATCTGCGAGAACCCGGTGCATACCAGCATCTGGCTCGACATCGGCAACGATAGCCACCTCGAACTCACCGAACAGGCTCTGCCTCTGGCCAACTCGCTGGCACGTCTGCCCGGGCCGTTCTTCGACTCCCGCGACGACGATGTCCTCGACCTGCCGATCGTGCTGCCCGAATCGCCCGACCTGGCAATGCAGCGTGCCGGTGGCATCGTCGCCTCGTGGTTCGGCAGCCTCGCCGACTGGCGTGGCCAGCATTTCCCGGTGACCTTCGACCAGCCGCCGCGCCAGCACGCCGTAGTACTGGCCACCAACGAAGCCCGGCCGGCCTTCCTCGCCAACTATCCGCCGGTCGACGGCCCGACAGTCGAGATCATCAGCCACCCCGACACGCCCTACGTCAAGCTGCTGTTGGTCCTTGGCCGCGACAACGAAGACCTGCTCGAGGCGGCCCGCGCCCTGGCGCTGGGTGACGTGCTGCTGCACGGCCAGAGTGCACGTATCGAGGCGATCGATACGCTCGAGCCCCGCCGGCCTTACGATGCCCCGAAATGGGTGCCCACCGACCGCCCGGTGTCCTTCGACGAGCTGGTCGAATATCCCGATCAGTTGCAGATCGAAGGCGGGAAACTGGACACGATCGACGTCAACCTGCGGGTTCCGCCCGACCTGTTCGTCTGGGAGAACGACCTGATCGATCTCGATCTCGGCTATCGCTATACCCCGCCAGCCACCGAAAAGGGCTCGCGACTCGACATCGCCATAAACGGCGAATTCCTGCGTTCCTTCCCGCTCAGCCAGGAAGGCAGCGGTGATCCGAGCGGCCTCGAGGTACCGGTACTCCAGGACTGGCTCGGCGCAGGCGGAAAGATTGCCATCCCGGCGCTGCGGCTGGGCGCTGCCAATCGCTTGAGCTTCGACTTCAATTACGCCAATCGCGTCGGCGGCGCCGAACCCGACAAGTGCATCACCGTCACCCAGGTACCCAACCGCGCCGCCATCGACGAGGCCTCGACCCTCGATTTCTCCGGATACCCTCACTACCTGGCGATGCCGGCATTGCGCACCTTCGCCACCGCGGGCTTCCCGTTCAGCCGTCTCGCCGACCTGTCGCAGACGCTGGTGGTGATGCCGAGCTCACCGTCCGCTGAACAGCTCTCCTCGCTATTCGACACGCTCGGTCGAATCGGGGCCCAGACCGGCTACCCCGGCGTCGCCGTGAGTCTGACCGACGACTGGCAGCAGGTTCGCGAGGTCGATGCCGATATCCTCGCCTTCGGCTCGCTACCCGAATCGCTGAGCGAGCGCCCGCCGGTGATGGCCCTGGGGCCTGATGCACGCAGCCGTCTGCGCCTGGCAAGTCGCGACGCCGAGGTCGCGGCGCGACACGATCCGCTCGATGGCGCCCCGGTACCCGCCGACCGCTCGGTGACGATCAGCGCCCATGGGCCGCTTGCCGCCGTGCTCGAGATGCAGTCGCCGTTCTTCGATCAGCGCAGCGTGGTCGCCCTGCTCACCGCCGGGCCTGCCGATCAGCGCCTGCTCAACCGTACCCTGGCCAAGCCGTCGGCTCTCGACCAGATCAGCGGCTCGGTGGCAGTAATCCGCGACAGTGGCATCACCAGCAACACCGTCGGCGAGCGCTACTACGTGGGCCATCTGCCGTGGATGACCTGGCTGTGGTATCACCTCTCGCGCCACCCCTGGTTGATCGCCGCCATGGCCGGATTCGCGGTCCTGGTCGTCGCCTTCCTGCTGTGGCGCATCCTGCGCCGTCTCGGCGCGAAGCGGCTGAGCGACGACGAGGCGTGAGCATGTTGCGTGCCGGACTGATGCTGCTCCTGGCCGCGAGCTTCGTCGGCGTCGTCGGCGCCGAGGAAGCCCGCTGGCCGTCTTGGGCGCATTTCCGCAATACCCTGATCAGTGATGACGGGCGTGTCATCGATCACTCCGACTCGCGCCATATCACCACCTCCGAGGGGCAGGGCTACGCGTTGTTCTTCGCCCTGGTCGCCGACGACCGCGACACCTTCCAGCAGCTGCTCGATTGGACCCAGAACAATCTCGCCAAGGGCGACCTGGGCGCCAGCCTGCCCGCCTGGCTATGGGGGGGCGATGCAGACGAAGGCTGGGGCGTGCTGGACGCCAACAGTGCCGCCGATGCCGATTTGTGGCTTGCCTATACGCTGCTCGAGGCCGGGCGTCTGTGGCAGCGTCGCGACTATCGCGTGCTCGGCACCCGCCTGGCCGCGCGCATCATCGACGAGGAAGTCGCCACCCTGCCCGGCTTCGGCCCGGTGCTATTGCCCGGACGCAGCGGATTCGCCGGCGACGGTCAGTGGCGGGTCAACCCCAGCTACCTGCCGCCGCAGCTGTTCGCCAGGCTCAGCGAGCTGGGCCCGCCCTGGCCTGAGCTCGCCGCCCGGGTACCGCGGCTACTGATCGGCACCGCCCCGCTCGGCCTGGCCCCGGACTGGGCCGCCTGGCAGGCTAACGAGGGCTGGCGGCCCGACCCCGAGCACGGCAGTCAGGGCGACTACGATGCGATCCGCGTCTACCTGTGGCTGGGCATGCTCGCCGACGAGGCCGCCGATCGCGAGGCGCTGCTCGCCCACTTCGCACCGATGCGTGAACTGATCGCCAAACTTGGCGCCCCCCCGGAATACGTCGACACAAACAGCGGAGCGCACCAGGGGCTCGGCAACAGCGGGTTCTCTGCCGCGATGCTGCCCTTTCTCGCCGCCACGCCGGGCGGGGACGCTGCGCTTGCCGTCACCCAACGGCGCCGGCTCGCCGCCGCCCCACCGGCAGACGACGCCTATTACGCACAGATCCTGACGCTATTCGGGCGCGGCTGGGACGAGGGACGCTATCGATTCGCCGCCGATGGTCGGTTGCAACCGGCATGGAGGTCGCCATGAGCCCCAGGCATCGCTGCGGATGGTTGCCTGTCTGCCTGCTACTGGCCGGCGTGACGCTGCCGGCGCTCGCCGCCCCGGCGACCGACACGGCGCCGCCGACGTCTGCGGCCACCCAGGCCATCTCGCCAAGCGACTGGCTATTGCAGCGGGTGCGCCTCGGCGAGGCCCGTCACGACGAATCGCTGGTCGACGAGGCACTCGACAAGCTCGACGCTATCGCTCCCGACGCCCCGGAGGTACTCGAGGCCCGGGTACGACGTGCGCTACGCAATGACGAGCGGCAACGAGCCAGCGACCTGGTCGAGCGCCTAGCCGAGGTAGCGCCCGATACTCGTGCCTACCGCATGGCCCTGCTCAATCTGTCGCTGAGCCGCCCCGATCGGCGCCAAGCACTGAGCCGGGCGCGGCTGCTGGCCGCTACCGGCCGGATCGAGCAGGCCAAGCAGGCCTATGACGAACTGCTCGCCGACGGCCTGCCGACACTGCCCCTGGCTCTCGAGTACTGGGAACTCGTCGCCCGACTGCCCGATGGTGAATCACGGGCGATTCAGCAACTCGAGAAACTCGACGAGCGCTATCCGCAAAGTCCGGAGCTGGGCTTTACCCTGGCACGGCTGTTGCTCGACGCCGGCCACGACGATGCCGCCTTCACGCGCCTCGAAAGCCTCGCCAGGCTGCCAGGGACGCGCCAGACGAGCGCCCGCATGTGGCTGGATGCATTGCGCGGCAGGCCGGCGAGCGCGGCCAATGTGGCCGCCTGGCAACGCCTCCTCGCCAGTTTCAGCGATACCGATTATGCCGGTGAGGCGCGCCAGATCCTGGCCCGCCAGCGTCAGCTACTCGAAGATCCCGGTTACCAGGCCCGTCAGCGCGGCCTGGCACGCTTCGAAGCACAGCGCGGCACCTCCGGCGAGGCCGATATACAGCGTGCGCTGACCGCTTACCCCGACGATATCGACCTGCTAGGCGCACTGGGTGTCATCCGCCTGCGCCAGGGCCGACATGCCCAGGCGTTGGCCCTGTTCCAGCGCGCACAGACCAACGACACCAGCGGTTTCAGCGGCGACAAGTGGCAAGTCTTGATCGATACCGCCCATTATTGGCTCGACATCAGCCGTGGTGACGCGGCTCTGGCCGGGGATCACCCACAACGCGCCGAACAAGCCTATCGTCGGGCCAGCCGACTGCAGCCTGGCTCGCCCGATGCCTGGCTGGGTCTCGGTGATATAGCTCGGCGCCGCGGCGATACTCTCTCCGCTGAACAGGCCTACCAACGGGCACGGCGCGTTTCCAGCGACGATGGCCGGGCGTTATCGCGGCTGGCCGAGCTTTATGCCAAGCAATCGCCTCAACGCGCGCTGGATTTCATCGCCTCGCTTCCCCCCGTTCAGCAACACGCGCTCGACGACACGAGCCGCCAACTGCGCGTAGCCCAACTGAGCGCCGCAGGCCAGCGCTTGGCCGAAGCACAGCAATGGTCGCAGGCCGCCGAGCGCTACGCCGAGGCCCGAGAGCTGTCACCCGCAGACGTCTGGCTGACCTACTCGCTGGCCCAGGCATTGCGCCAGGATGGTCGCCGACCACAGGCCGACGCCTCCTTCGCCGACCTGCTGGGACGTCTCGACGATCCCGCGACACGCGCCCAAGGCCAATACGCCCAGGCGCTGTATCTCGCCAGCGACGACCGCGACGATGCCGCGCTCGAAAGCCTCGCGCGCATCCCCGACGCCCGGCGTGATACCGACATGCGTGCGCTTGCCGCGCGTCTCGAGCGCCGCCAGTTGCTGGCGCGAGCCTCGACGCTGCGTGCCAGTGGCGACCCGGTGGCGGCGCGGGCCCTGCTCGAGACCCAGCCGGCGGATGTCGATTTTAGTCTGCAGCTTGGCGATTGGGCAGTGATCGATGGCGACCCGTACGTCGCCGAGCGGCACTATGAGCACGCGCTGACACAGGACCCGGATAATCTCCAAGCTCGGCTGGGGCTGATCGAAGCCACCCTCGCCACTGGCGGTGAAGATCGCGCACGATCCTTGCTTTCCCACCTGGAACTGCCCCCCGGTGCCATCAACGAACGCCGCCGTGCCGCCAATGCCTGGGCATCGTTGGGCGAGCCGTCACGCGCCGAGGCGCTGATCGCCGACCCGGCGACCAGCGAGGCCGCTACCGGAGACGCTCTTTACTGGCGCGACGCCGCGCGCATCGCCAGCGCCAATGACGCCCCCGCTGCAGCGCTTTCCCGCTACCGGCGCGGCATGGTCGCCGGTGGCCTGGGCAATAACGAATCGCTTGTCGACGATGGCGACTTCACCCGCGCGATGCGCCGTCACGAGGGCGACGATTGGCTGGCCAGCAGCCTGCGCCGCGAGGCCGCGGCGCTCTACCAGAAGCGCGATACCCGGATCCGTGCGGCGCATCAGGTGGCCAACGACGACGGCACCGACGGCGTCTCGTCGCTGACCACGACCACCGACATGCTCGAAGTCGACACCCCGTTCGGCGCGGGCCGCGGCTTCCTGCGCCTCGACCGGGTCGCCCTCGACGCCGGGCGGCTTGATCGCGACGCCGACGGCCTGAGCCGCGAGACCTTCGGCACCTGCGCGGTGGTGGGTTGCGAGGTCGGCGGCCCCCAGCGGGATCGTGGCGTCAGCGTGGCGCTGGGCTGGTACGACGAGACCTGGCGGATGGACATCGGCACCACGCCCTTGGGCTTCGCGGTCGAGGACTGGGTCGGCGGGCTGCAGTATTCGGGGGACGCCGGACCATTGTGGCTGACCGCCACGCTGTCGCGGCGCCCACTCGACGACTCGTTGCTGGCCTTCGCCGGTGCCGAGGATCCGCGCAGCGGGACTACATGGGGCGGCATCCGCGCCACCGGCGCGTCGCTGGGGCTGGGCTACGACCAGGGCGGGCCCAACGGCGTGTGGTCGAACTTCGGCGTGCATCACCTCGCCGGCGAGCGCGTTCCCGACAATACCCGGGTACAGCTGATGGGCGGGGTCTACCACAAGCTGATCAACGAAGAACATCGGCGCCTCAGCGTGGGTCTCAGCACTCTGATGATGCACTACAGCCGTGAGCTCGGCGGCTACTCGCTGGGCCAAGGGGGCTACTACAGCCCGCAACGCTACGCCTCGCTGTCGCTGCCGGTGAGCTACACCCAGCGTACCGGCGACTGGTCGTGGCAGCTCGACGCCGCGATCTCGCAGTCGTGGACCGACAGCGACGCCAGCGCACGCTACCCGCTGGGCGGCGACGCCATCGCCGGGCTGCCCGACGCCACCGCCACCCGCAGCGGCGGCAGCGGTGGCGGCTTCGGCTTCTCGCTGGGCGGGCGCGTCGAGCGGCGCCTCGCCGATCACTGGATCGCCGGGCTCGCCGTCAATTTGCAGCAGGCCGAGGACTACGCGCCCAACGGCTTCAACCTGTCGCTGCGCTACACGTTCGGCGCCTGGCAGGGCGATCTGGCGATGCCGCCCGAGACCCTCGAGCCCTATGCCGACTTCGACTAGCCACGCTAGTCGTCAAGGCCATGACCGTAGATTGCCGCGATCTTTTGGATCGTCGTCCCGAGCAACTAGACTGGACCCGGCAAGCCAGAGCTTCATAGAGAACCGCTAAAGAATTCTGCATAGAAGCGTCGCCTAGCCGCGACTTTCGAGACAAGGAGACCGTCATGGCCGATACCGCCCACTTCGTGGTCCTCGCCGAGTTCCGGATCAAACCGGGCCAAGTGCCCGCCTTCCTGGCACTCGCCCACAATGATGCCAACGAATCGCTGGCCAACGAGGAGGGCTGCCTGGCCTTCGACGTGCTGACCCCGGAGGGCAGCGAGGAGATCGTCGTGCTGCACGAGGTCTACCGCGACCGCGCCGCCTACGAACACCACCAGCAGATGCCCCACTACGCGCCCTTCAAGGAGGGCAGCGCGCCGCTGCTCGACGGCCAGCCGAGCGTGCGCTTCTTCTACACCGCGGTGCGCCCCGAATAAGCGAACGCCTCACCGCGTGCCAGCAAAGCGTGGGGATGGAAATGCAAACGGGCTTGCCGAATGGCAAGCCCGTCTTGTTTGAAGGTACAGCCTGAACCGAGCCGCTACGCTCAGCCGAGCCATGCCCGGGCGTTGCTGAACAGCCGCATCCAGGCGCCGTCGCGGGTCCACTCGGCCGGGCGCCAGGAATTGGTGACGGCCCGCGCCACCCGCTCGGGATGCGGCATCATGATGGTCACGCGCCCGTCCGGCGTGGTCAGCCCGGTCACCCCGGACGGCGAGCCGTTGGGGTTGGCCGGGTAGCGGGTGGTCACCTGGCCGTAGTTGTCGACGTAGCGCAGCGCAATCTGCTCGCTGCCCTGCATCGAGCGCAGGTGACCGGCGTCGCGGAACTCGGCGCGCCCTTCGCCGTGGGCCACGGCGATCGGCAGGCGCGAGCCTTCCATGCCGGCGAGCAGGATCGAGGGGCTCTTCTCGACCTGGACCATCGATACCCGGGCCTCGAACTGCTCCGACTCGTTGCGCACGAAGCGCGGCCAGTTAGCGGCGCCGGGAATCAGCTCCTTGAGCTGCGAGAACATCTGGCAGCCGTTGCATACGCCCAGCGCAAAGCTGTCGTCGCGGGCGAAGAACGCCGCGAACTGGTCGCGGGCGCGGGCGTTGAACAGCGCCGACTTGGCCCAACCGCCACCGGCGCCGAGCACGTCGCCGTAGGAGAAGCCGCCACAGGCGACCAGGCCCTGGAACGCGTCGAGGGTCACGCGGCCTTCGAGGATATCGCTCATGTGCACGTCGATGGCCTCGAAGCCGGCCTTGTCGAAGGCCGCGGCCATCTCCAGCTGGCCGTTGACGCCCTGCTCGCGCAGCACCGCCATGCGTGGCCGCGCGGTGTTTACGAACGGCGCGCCGATATCCTCGTCGACGTCGAACGTGGGTGTTGCCGATAGCCCCGGGTCGCGCAGGTCGAGCAGGTCGTCGAACTCGGACTTGGCACAGTCCGGGTTGTCGCGCAGCGCCTGCATGCGGTAGCTGGTCTCGGCCCAGGTGCGCTGGGTCAGCGCCCGGGTGGTCTCGAGCAGCGGCTCCTCGAACAGCGTCACGCGCACCTGGTCGTCGTAGCGCGGGCGGGCGATGACGCCACAGGTGTCGATGCCCGCCGCGGCAAACTGGGCGAGCACGAACTCGGTATCCTGACGGTCGACCTGGATCACCGCGCCGAGTTCCTCGGCGAACAGCGCGCCGGCTGCCTCGAAGCCGTCGTCGACCAGCCAGTCGAGCTTGATCTCGAGCCCGCCGCGGCCGGCGAAGGCCATCTCCAGCAGCGTCACCAGCAACCCGCCGTCGCTGCGATCGTGGTAGGCGAGCAGCTTGCCGTCGGCGTTGAGGCCCTGGATGACGGTGAAGAACGCCTTTAGATCCTCGGCCTCGTCGAGATCGGGGCAGACGTCGCCGACCTGGCCGTAGACCTGGGCCAGTGCCGAGCCGCCCAGGCGGTTCCGGCCGCCACCCAGGTCGATCAGGATCAGGTCGCTCTCGTCGCGATCCAGGCGCAACTGCGGGGTCAGCGTGGCCAACGCATCGGTGACCGGCGCGAAGCCGGTGACATTGAGCGTCAGCGGCGCAGTGATCGCCTTGTCCTCGGCTTCGTCGCCCTCCTGCCAGGCGGTGCGCATCGACATCGAGTCCTTGCCCACCGGAATGGCGATGCCCAGTGCCGGGCAAAGCTCCATACCCACCGCGTGCACGGCGTCAAACAGCGCCTGATTCTCGCCGGGATGGTCGGCGGCGCTCATCCAGTTGGCGGAGAGCTTGACGTCGGACAGCTTGGCGATCGGCGCCGCGGCGAGGTTGGTGATCGCCTCGGCGACCGCCAGCCGGGCGCTGGCCGCCGGGTCGATCAGCGCCACCGGCGGTCGCTCGCCCATCGCCATCGCCTCGCCGGCGTGGGTGTCATAACTCGCCGTGGTCACCGCACAGTCGGCCACCGGCACTTGCCACGGGCCGACCATCTGGTCGCGGGCGACCATGCCGGTGATCGAGCGATCGCCGATGGTAATCAGGAAACTCTTCGAGGCTACCGCCGGCAGGCGCAGCACCCGGTCGAGCGCCTCGCGCAGGTCGAGGTTGTCGAAGTCCGCGCCCGGCATCGGGCGCTCCTGGCGCGCGAATTCGCGCTGCATCTTGGGCGGCTTTCCGAACAGCACGCTCATCGGCAGGTCGATCGGCGTGCTGTCGAAATGCTCGTCGTGCACGGCCAGATGGTGCGCCTCGACGGCCTCGCCGACCACCGCGTAGGGGCAGCGCTCGCGCGCGCACAGCGCATCGAAGGCCGCCAGGTCGTCGGACGCCACCGCCAGCACGTAGCGCTCCTGGGCCTCGTTACACCAGATCTCCAGCGGGCTCATCCCCGGCTCGGCGTTGGGCACGTCACGCAGCTCGAAGCGCCCGCCACGGCCGCCGTCCTTGACCAGCTCCGGCAGCGCGTTGGACAGTCCGCCGGCGCCGACGTCGTGGATGAAGCGGATCGGGTTGGCATCCCCCAGCGCCCAGCAGCGGTCGATCACTTCCTGGGCGCGGCGCTCCATTTCGGGGTTGTCGCGCTGCACCGAGGCGAAATCGAGATCCTCGCTAGAGGCGCCGGAAGCCATGCTCGAGGCCGCCCCGCCGCCGAGGCCGATCAGCATCGCCGGGCCGCCCATCACGATCAGCTTGGCGCCGACCGGAATGTCGCGCTTGGCGACGTGATCCTCGCGGATGTTGCCGTAGCCGCCGGCCAGCATCACCGGCTTGTGGTAGCCGCGCCGCTCGATGCCGTCGACGCCCACCGCGTCCTGCTCGTAGCTGCGGAAGTAGCCGGCGAGGTTGGGCCGGCCGAACTCGTTGTTGAAGGCCGCGCCGCCGATCGGCGCCTCGAGCATGATGTCGAGCGCCGACTGGATGCGTTCGGGCTTGCCGTAGTCGAAGGCTTCCCAGGGCTGGACGAACTCGGGAATGCGCAGGTTGGACACCGCGAAACCGGTCAGTCCGGCCTTGGGCTTGCCACCGATGCCGGTCGCGCCCTCGTCGCGGATCTCGCCGCCCGAGCCGGTCGCCGCGCCGGGGTGCGGGGCGATCGCGGTCGGATGGTTGTGGGTCTCGACCTTCATCAGGATGTGGATGGGTTCCTGATGCGCCGCGTAGCTGGCCCGCGCCGCGCCGTCGTCGCCCACCAGCGGCGCGGCGAAGAAGCGTCCGGCCCGGCAGCCGCGAATTACCGCGGCGTTGTCGCTGTAGGCCGAAAGCACGTCGTCGCCGGACTGTTCGTGGGTGTTCCTGATCATCTGGAACAGCGAGTGCGGCTGCGCCTCGCCGTCGATCGACCAGTCGGCGTTGAAGATCTTGTGCCGGCAGTGCTCGGAGTTGGCCTGGGCGAACATCATCAGTTCGACGTCGCTGGGGTTGCGCTCCAGGTTGCGAAACGCCTCGACCAGATAGTCGATCTCGTCGTCGGCCAGCGCCAGACCCAGCTCGCCGTTGGCGGCCGCGAGCGCGGCGCGTCCGCCGCCGAGCACGTCGACCTGGCCGAGCGGCGCCGGGGCGCGATGCGCGAACAGCCTGGCCGCGTCGCTCGAATTGGCGAGCACCGATTCGGTCATGCGGTCGTGCAGGGTGTCGATGATCGCCTCGAAGGCCGCCTCGCTGAGCACGCCGTCGAGGGTGACGCGATAGGCGACGCCCCGCTCGATGCGCCGGACCCGGGTCAGGCCGCAATTGTGGGCGATGTCGGTGGCCTTGGACGACCACGGCGACAGCGTGCCGAGCCGCGGCACCACCAGAAACAGGTGACCGTCGCGCTCAGCCGCCGCCTCTTCCCGGGCGCCGTAGGCCAGCAGGCTGTCGAGCACGGCGCGCTCACCGGATGCCCAGTCGCCGTCGTGGTCCACGAAATGCACGTAGTCGGCGTGCAGCGTCTCGATTTCGGGGACCCGGGCACGCAACGCGGCCAGCAGCTTGGCATGACGGAAAGCGGAAAGGGCGGGCGCGCCTCTCAGTTCGAGCATGTCGAAAGAAGCCTCTGTGAAAGCCGAAGAATGGGCGCCGCGGGCGGCGACATTTGAATACCCATGATACTGGAAAGCCGCTCCTTCGAGAAATCCGTGGAATGGCGTCAGGTGACAGCTTCAGGGCCCCCGGGTATGGTGATGCGTCCACTGTTACCGACTGCTACGCATGCTCCAGGCTTTCGCCCGCCACCCGCGTCGATTCGTGTTCAGCGTGGTAGGCCTCGTGCTGTTTGGCTGGCCGGCTTCGAATCCGCCGCCCGAGGATTCGCTGCTCGAAGCTATCCGCGCCCGCGATTTTCTTCAGGTGGATACACGCAACACCCCGACTACCTACTATCAAGGCCGCCAGGGCCCGACCGGCTTCGAGTTCGAGCTGGTGCGGCGCTTCGCCGACCAGCTCGACGTCAGCCTGTCGCTGGACAGCGACGGCAACATCAACGACGTGCTCGACGCGGTGCGCAGCGGCAAGGCCGACCTGGGTGCCGCGGCGCTGCCGCTCGATCCGACCCTGCCCGGCGTTCATTTCAGTCGCGCGATCATGACCCTGCAACCGCTGGTGGTGTATCGCCGCGGGCTGCCGCCGATCGACGAGCCCGGCGACCTGCTGGGCCGCTCGATCGGGGTGATCAAGGGCTCCGGCGCCGGCCTGGTGCTACGCGAGCTCCAGCAGGCTTCGCTGCCCGAGCTGGGCTGGAAGGAGTCGGCCGATCTCGAGGTCGCCGACCTGCTGAGCCTGGTCGAGAACGGCGAGCTCGACGTGGCGGTGATCTACGCTCACCAATTCAAGCTCAACCGGGTATTCTTCCCCGGCATCGAGAACGGCTTCCTGCTCGGCGACCCGCTGAGCCTGGCCTGGGCGCTGCCCGCCGACCGGGGGCTGGGCCTTTTGCAGCGCGTCAATCGCTTCCTCGACGAGATGCAGGCCGACGGCACGCTCGCCGCTCTCGACGAACGCTATTTCGGTCACGACGACTACCTGGAATACGTCGGCGCGCGGACCTTCATCCAGCAGGCCAATGCGCGCCTGGACATCTACAAGGACGAATTCCTCGCCGCCGCGCGCGAGACCGGGTTCGACTGGAAGCTGCTCGCCGCACTGGGCTATCAGGAATCGCACTGGAAGCCCCAAGCGACCTCGCCCACCGGGGTGCGCGGATTGATGATGCTCACCCAATCGACCGCCGAGCAGGTGGGCGTCGGCAATCGGCTCGACCCGGCGCAGAGCATCAGCGGCGGGGCGCGCTACCTGAAGAGCGTCAAGCAGCGCCTGCAGGGGGAGATCGAGGAACCGGACCGCACCTGGATGGCGCTGGCCGCCTACAACGTCGGCCTCGGTCATCTCTACGACGCCCAGAAGATCGCCGAGATGCGCGGCGGCGACCCCTACGCCTGGGCCGACGTGCGCGAGGCGTTGCCGCTGCTGCAAAAGCGCGACTGGTATTCGCGGGTGCGCCATGGCTACGCCCGCGGCGGCGAACCGGTGATCTACGTCCGCAACATTCGCCGCTACTACGAGATCCTCAACTACATCGAGCGCAGTCAGCAGCAGTTCTTCCAGCTCAATCAACGCGAACCCGGCGAGGACGACGGCTCCCTGTTCAATGTGGTGCCGCCGGTGCTGTGAATTCGCGGGTACGCTTCCAACGCCACGAACGGTTACTATTGCCCGTGTCCGGTATCGACTGCCCGAAAACGACATAGCCACCGTCCAGAGTGGCGCGCCTTGCATGGCGCAAGGGCGTGCGTCATAGGCGCGCGCTCCGCTCAAGTCCGCTTCGATTCCGACACCACCCGGCGCGCCCGCCGGGGATCATTCATGAACGCAAGGGAAGATCATGATGCGACGTGCCCTACTCGCCGCCGTAATGGCCGGCAGCGCACTGTTGGCCGGCTGCGGCCAGGACGCGGCGGAGGCGCCGCTGGCCCACGTGCCGGCCGATACGCCGTTCCTCTTCGCCAGTCTCGAAACGGCCGACGAGAAGACCCTCGAAGCCGCCATGGCGTCGTCGAATGCCTCGCTGGCGACCCAGCGCAGCGAGCTGCGCCAACTCGCCGAGGAGCTGCGCAACAACGACGAAGCCGAACCGCTGGCCAACGTGCTCGAGGCGCTCGCCGACGAGCTGGTCGACAAGTCCAGCTATCAGCAGGTCGCCGAGCAGATCGGGGTCGACATTGGCGGCCTGAGCGCCTTCTACGGACTCGGCCTGAGCCCGGTGCTGCGCCTGAGCGTGAGCGATGTCGAGCGTTATCGGGCCTTCCTCGATCGCCTTGCCGAAGCCTCCGGCCAGCCGTTCGAGGAGCAGCGCCGGGGCGACCAGCAGTATCGCCGCATGCGCTTCGGCGAGCTGCCCCTGCAGCTGTTGAGCGCCGTCGATGGAGAACAGGCGGTGCTGGCGCTCGCGCCCAGCGAGTTGGACGACGCCACCCTGCAGCGCCTGGTCGGTGACGCCCTGCCGGAGAAAAGCGTGCAGGACACCCAGCGGCTCAGCAAGCTCGCCGACGACAAGGGCTACCTGCCTTATGGATTGGGCTATGTCGACATGACGCGCCTGGCGAAGCTGCTCACCGGTAGCGAAGACCCGATGATCAAGGCCTTCCGCTCGCTCGCCGAGCAGGCCGAGGGCCAGACTCCCCCGCCGGTCCCGGCGAGCTGCCGCGAGGATGCGGCACGCTTGGCGACACGCATGCCGCAGCTCAGCGCCGGCTACACCACGCTCAATGCGGAACGCACCGAGCAGCGCTTCGACGTGGCGCTGGCCGCCGACATCACCGCGCCGTTCGCCTCGCTGGTTTCGCCGGTACCGGGGCTGGGCGCCGACTCCCTGGAAGCGCCCTTCGATCTGGCAATCGCGCTGCCCATGAACGACCTGCGCGATCTGCTGATCCAGCAGGTCCAGCACGTGCGTTCGGCGCCGTTCGGCTGCCCCGCGTTCGCCGAACTCAACGGCGAGCTGGACGAGCTCGGCCGCCAGGCGAACATGCTGGCCATGCCGCCGTTCGGCAGTCTGCGCGGCATGCGCCTGGTCATCGATGAGTTCGCGATGCCCGAACAGGGCGGCCAGCCCACTATCAAGGGCTCGCTGCTGGTGGCGTCCAGCGATCCCGGCGGACTGCTGGCGATCGGCCAGACCACCTTGCCCGGGCTGGCCACGCTGGCGGTTCCCAGCAATGGCGAACCGACCCCGCTGCCGCCGCAACTTACCGCGATGATGGGCGGTGCGCCGGCCTGGCTGGCGATGACCGACAAGGCGCTCGGTGTCGCTACCGGCGAGGGCGAACAGGCCGCGCTCAAGACGCTGCTGCAGGGCCAGGACGGCGAGGCCGGCGAGCTGATGCACCTCAAGCTCTCCGGCGACATGTACGCCAAGTGGCTGAAGCTGGCCGACGCCTTCGGCGGCCTCGCGGGCAACGACGCCGCGGCGCTCGAGGAGCAGCTCGCCGACATGCGCGCGCAGTTCGAGCGCATCGACGACGTCGTGGTACGCATGCGCATGAACGATGACGGGCTGGTCATCGACAACCGCATCGACTGGAAGCAGTAAGCCCGCTTACCCCGGGCGCCCCTGGCGCTCGGGGACCTCGCCTCACTTCTCGGCTGCCTGGCCCGCGGCATCGCGTCCGTCATCCGCTAGCGTTGCGCCCTCGCGGCGCTCGGTAAAGAACGCCTGCAGCAGGCGTCGCGCCTGCACGGCCAACAGCCCGCCCTCTACCGCCACGCGGTGATTGAACCACGGCTGGGCGAACAGGTTGGCACGCGATTCGACCATCCCGGTGCGCGGCTCGGCGGCGCCATAGACGACCCGCGCCAGGCGCGCGTGGATGATCGCCCCGGCGCACATCATGCACGGCTCGAGGGTCACGTAGAGCGTACAGTCGTCGAGACGATAGTTGGCGAGTCGCTCGGCCGCCTCGCGCAGTGCGCGGATCTCGGCATGAGCGCTCGGGTCGTGGCCGCTGACCGGCGCGTTGAAACCGATTCCGACGATCTCCCCGGCCGCATCGACCACCACCGCGCCCACCGGCACCTCGCCGGCGGCCTGGGCGGCGCGCGCCTGATCGAGGGCACGATGCATGTAGTAGCTGTCGCTGCGCATAGTGGGTGTCTCGGGTATCCTGTCGTGCCGCCCATACTACATGTGCAGCTCATACGTAGGGAGACAACGCATGTCACAAGCACTCGATGGCCTGGTCCAGTTGCTGGGCATGGAAATGCTCGAGGAGAACCTGTTTCGCGGCCATAGCCAGGACCTGGGCTTTCCCCAGTTGTTCGGCGGCCAGGTGCTTGGCCAGGCGCTTTCGGCAGCCAGCCAGACGGTCGACCCGGCGCGCCGCGTGCATTCCCTGCACGGCTACTTCCTGCTCGCCGGCGACGCCCACCATCCGGTGATCTATCAGGTCGACCGGGTCCGCGACGGCGGCAGCTTCGCCACGCGCCGGGTCAGCGCGATCCAGCACGGCAAGACGATCTTCTTCTGCAGCGCCTCGTTCCATATCGACGAAGCCGGTTTCCATCACCAGCCGACGCGCCCGCCGGTGGCCACCCCCGACGAGCTGATCGCCGACGGCGCCAAGCCCGAACGCTTCGCCGGGCACCCGATCGAATTCCTGCACCTGCCCGATGTCGGCGAGGACGGCACGCCGCAAAAGCGCCTGTGGTTCCGGCTCGCCGGCGAGCTGCCCGACGACGCCACGCTGCACCGCTACCTGCTCGCCTACAGTTCGGATTTCAACCTGCTGACCACCAGCCTGATCTCCCACGGCACCTATTTCGGTGACCCGCGGCTGCGCATCGCCAGCCTCGATCACGCGCTGTGGTTTCACCGCGACGTGCGCATCAACGATTGGCTGCTCTACGCCATGGACAGCCCCTGGGCCGGCGGCGGGCGCGGCTTCGCCCGCGGCAGTATCTACGACCGCGACGGCTATCTGGTCGCCTCGTCGGCCCAGGAGGGACTGACGCGCCTCAAGGACGCCTGACCGAACGCGGGGGCCGCAGGATCGCGCCACAGGCGCTACGCTTTCATCGAGTGCTATCCACTATTATCAGTAGCCTTTCTAGCTCACAGGACTGGATAATACGATGAAAACCATGAGAAACCCCGCCTTACTGCTGACCGCTACCGCCCTAGCCCTCAGTCTGGCCGGGCCAGCCAGCGCCGCCGGCAACGAGACAGCGACGATCAAGCATGACGAGATACAGCGCCTGCTCAAGGCACACGCCGAGCAGGTCCCCGCGGATTTCGACAGTTTCCTCAAACAGGTCAAGAGCGAGACCGACAACGCCGCCTTGCAGACCGCCATCGACGGCTACCTGCAGGACAAGCCGCTGGAAGGCGCCGACTTCGTCAACGTCTATCGGCTGCTGGGCCTCTACACCCGCCTGCACTACGGCGACGACGTGATCGCCCTGCTCGACGAGATGGTGGCGATCAATACCGCCAAGCATGGCGACACGCCCCAGCACCAGAACCCCGGCATCAAGCGCTTCGGCGAACTGATCAAGGCCAAGGCCGACGCCTTCGGGCTGGAATTCCGCAACATCGACAACCGCATCTTCGAAGTGAAGCTGCCCGGCAGTACGGACGAGGACTTCGGCATCCTCACCCATGGCGATACCGTTCCCGCCGCCGAGAGCTGGACCCTGGATGATGGTGCGCAGCTCGATCCGTTCGAGATCACCCGCAAGGACGGCAAGCTCTACGGGCGCGGCACCGAGGACGACAAGGCCTCCATCGCCGCGGCGCTGTATGCCATGAAAACCATCAAGGAGAACGACGTTCCCCTGAAGCGCACCATCCGCCTGATGATCGAAACCACCGAGGAGACCGGCGGCGAAGGCTTCGAGTATTACAAGCAACGCAACGAACTGCCGGCCTATAACATCGTCCTGGATAGCGGTTACCCGGCGGTCATCGCCGAGAATGGCTTCGGTACCATCGACGCTTACTTCCCGCGCGAGCAGGGCGACGGTGACGGCCCGCTAATCACCGAGATCACCGGCGGCCTGGCGACCAACCAGATTCCCGCCACCTCCGTGGCCACCATCGAGGCCGAGGATCCCCAAGCGCTGAGCGAGACGCTCAAGGCCCAGGGAGAGGCCTACACCAAGGCGCACGGCGGCGACTTCCAGGTCACCAGCACGGTCGAGGACGATTCGGTGAAGCTCACCGTCAAGGGCAAGTCCGCCCACTCCTCGAAGCCCGACTCGGGAGTCAACCCCGTGCCGCGCCTGGCCGGGTTGCTGGCGGCATCCGGCGTGCCCTTCCAGGACAATCACTACACCGCGGCTATCGAGTACATTAATGCCAACTACGGACTGGATTATCACGGCGATAAACTCGGTGTCGCCTACAGCCACGATTTCATGGGCCCACTGCTGATCTCGCCGACCTACCTGGAATTGAGCGACGACGGGCTACGCGTCGCCGTCAACGTGCGTGCTCCCGCCGGCGAGCGCTCGCCGGAGGAACTGGCCAAGACCATCCGCGAGAAACTGGTCGCCTACGCCGAAAAGACCGATACCGACATGCAGGTCGAGGTAGAGATCAGCGACTGGATGCTGCGCGATCCCAAGGGCGCCTGGCTGCAGACCCTGCTGAACATCTTCGGCGACACCACAGGGCTGCCCGCCGATCCGGTCTCCTCGGCCGGCAGCACGACCGCCAAGCTGTTGCCCAATGCCATCAACTTCGGCCCCTCCATGCCGGGCGAGGACTATACCGGTCACACCTCGGAGGAGTTCAAGAAGGTGGACAACCTGATGCTGGACATCCAGATGTTCACCGAGATGTTCGCGCGTATCGGTAATCAGGAGCGTCTTGACTGATGCATCCGGCCGCCGCCGTAGACTGCCTCGGTCTCGGTTAATCAGGCATGCAAAAACCCCACGCCGGCCTCGACCGGGTGGGGTTTTCTTTGAGCGACTCACTGCCTCACGGGCCCTGCTCGAGGAGCGGCCTAGGCCTTTATTCAGCCGGCCTTCAGCGTGTCCATGTCGATCACGAAGCGATAGCGCACGTCGCCTTTCTGCATCCGCTCCCAGGCGGTGTTGATGTCCTTGATGTCGATCATCTCGACATCGCAGGTGATGCCCTTCTCGGCGCAGAAGTCGAGCACTTCCTGGGTCTCGGGGATGCCGCCGATCAGCGAGCCGGCCAGCACGCGGCGCCGGAAAATCAGGTTGACCCCCTCGACGGCGGGTTCGAGCGGCTGCAACTGGCCGACCAAGATGTGCGTGCCGTCGTACTTCAGGGCCTGCAGGTAGGGATTGACGTCGTGCGGCACCGGCACGGTGTCGAGCATGAAGTCGAAGGTCTCGGCGACCGCCGCCATCTGCTCGTCGTCGGTGGAAACCACGACGTGATCGGCGCCGTTGCTCCGGGCCTCGTCGACCTTGCTTTCCGAACGGGTGAACAGCGTGACCTCGGCGCCGAAGGCCTTGGCCAGCTTGACGCCCATGTGGCCCAGACCGCCCATGCCGATGACGCCGACCTTGTGGCCCGGCTTGACGCCGTAGTGCTTGAGCGGCGAGTAGGTGGTGATCCCGGCGCACAGCAGCGGCGCGGCCGACTTGAGGTCGATCCCCTCGGGCATGCGCAGCACGAAGCGCTCGCTGACCACGACCTTGTCGGAATAACCGCCCTGGGTGAGGCTGCCGTCGTGACGGTCCGGGCTGCCGTAGGTCATGACGAACCCTTCGGCGCAGTACTGCTCGAGGCCGTCGTTGCAGGCCTGGCAGTGGCGGCAGGAATCGACCATGCAACCCACGCCGACCAGATCGCCTTCCTTGAAGTTGCTGACTTCGCTACCCACGCCGGTCACCCGACCGACGATCTCGTGGCCCGGCACCACCGGATAGGAGGCCATGCCCCAGTCGTCGCGGGCGAAGTGCAGGTCACTGTGGCAGACACCACAGTAGAGGATGTCGATGGCGACATCGTCGGGGCGCGGCGCGCGGCGGTCGAAGGCGTACGGTGTCAGCGGAGATTCGGCGGAATGCGCGGCGTAACCCTTGGCTTGCGACATGAAAGACTCCTTTTTCAACAGGCAGCATCGACCGCCGAGCGCGGTCGATGACTCATCAAAGAACGCTTCCAGTGTGGTCGCTGCCCGCCGCATAGGCCATGCTCGATCCTGCTCGATGCATGCTCGATACTGCGCAATCACAGCCGATCAGGCATGCCTGCAAGCTTTTCATGTGCCCGATGTTATGATGGTGACAAACGCCTGAATGAGAGGAAAGCATGGCCTCTGCCGCCCATCACGCCGCCACGCTGGACGCGGCCGCCCCGACTGCCGATCTCGGTCGGCGCATGGCCGCGCTGATCACTCCGCTGGTCGAGGGCGAAGGGTTCATGACGACCCGCCTGCCCGGCGTAGAGCTTTTCACCAGTTGCCACGGCCAGCCGCGCACACCGCTGATCTACGACCCCTGCCTGATCGTCGTCGCCCAGGGCGGCAAGGTCGGCTATCTCGAGGATCGAATCATTCATTACGGTGCCGGCAATTACTTGATCCAGGCCCTGCCGCTGCCCTTCGAATGCGAGACCCTGGCCAGCCCCGAGCAGCCGTTGCTGGGGGTCATGGTGCGCCTCGACCGGGTGATGCTCGGCGAACTGGCCCGCGCGCTACCCACCACTCGCGGCGACGACGAAAGCCCCTCGCCGATGGCCGCGGTACCGATGAACCCGGCCATGGGCGACAACGTGCTGCGCCTGCTGGAATGCCTGCACGACCCGTTGCTCGCCGACACGCTGGGCGGCGGACGCATTCGTGAAGTGATCTTCGAGGCGCTGCGTGGCCCCCAGGGCAATTCGCTGCGCCGCTTGATCCGCGAGTCCGGCAAGTATGCCCAGATCGCCGACGCCCTGGCCTTTCTCCATCAACACTACACCCAGCCGCTGACGGTCGACGCGCTGGCCCGGCAGGTCAACATGAGCGCCTCGCACTTCCATCATCATTTCAAGCACACCACGCGGCTGGCGCCGATGCAGTACTTGAAGCGCCTGCGGTTGCTCAAGGCGCGCGCGCTGCTCGGCCAGCACCAGCACAGCGTATCCCGTGCCGCCAACACGGTGGGCTATCAGAGCGCCTCGCAGTTCAGCCGCGACTACAAGCGCTACTTCGGCGTACCGCCGGTCAGCGAGCGTCGCCGCCCGGCGCTCGGTTGAGCGTCAGATCAACGCCCACACCCCTTGCACGAAATAGAAGCCGCCGATCAGGGTGACGATCCAGCGCGTCCAGTAGCGGAAATTGGCGTCGGTGAGGCGACGCAGGAGGCCGTTACCGGCGCGCGTGCCGAGGATCGCGAACGGCACCGCCAACGCCACCACGCCCCATTGCCCGCCACTCAGGGCGAGTGCCGAGCCGGCATAGAAGACGATCTTGATGGCGTGCGCGATCACCTGGACCGCCGCCTTGGTGGCGACGATCTGACGCCGGTCCATGGCGGTGCGAATGAAGAACAAATCGATGGTCGGCCCCGAGACGCCGGCGGCGATGGTCAGCCCGCCGGCGACGATGCCGCAGCCGAAGGCATGGCTGGGTCGCGCCGCGTCGAAGTGGAACCAGGCCTTGGGGATCCACACCAGGATCGGCATCACGCCGATCAGCAGCGAGACGATCGCGGTATTGGGGTGATAGCCGACCAATGCCAGCGCGATCGCCGAAAGCGCCCCACCCGAGGCGATGATCGCAACGATCCGTGCGTCGATGTAGTGGCGCGAGAACCATGCCCGGGAGGCGTTCGAGCACAGCTGGATGACCCCGTGCACGACGATCGCCACACTCGCCGGCAGCGCCAGCAGGAGGAACCACAGCAGGATCAGACCGCCGGCCATGCCGAAGATACCGGACAGCAGGGCGGTCAGGAAGACGATGGCGAAGAACGCCAGGGCGATGAAAGGCGACACGATAATCAGGCCAGCAGGTAATTGAGTTGGCGCATTTTCGCACAGTTAGTCTGCATAGAGCTCGGCCGGGGCTTGGGCAGCGCCAACGTAGCGTTTACGGCCGGCACCACAAAGGTTTTGCGCCGCGTCAGGCAGACGGATACGGTAAAGGCTTCGGTGGATCCGCCCGCGTGCGGCAACGGCATCACGGTAATGGACGATACCCAGTGTGGAACGAGCCCCTGCACGCATGACTCGCCTCGATGGCCCCGCAGCGACCGCGGACGACGCGTTCCCGACACAGGAGAACGACGCCGGCCAGTTGAGCGACAAGGAACTCGCCCGGCTGGGCCCGGCGATCGACGACACCCTCGCCCGCGGCCTGAGCTGGTTGCGGTTCAGCCCCGCGCTGGAAACCCTGTTCGAGCTCGAGACCAGCGCCGCGCGCGCCCGTCAATTGATCATGGGCGGTTGGCTGGCGGTGATTCTCTACAATGCCTTCCTGTTCACCGACTACCTGATGCTGCCGGACATCTTCGAGACCGCCGCGCTGATCCGGGTCGCGGTGATCACGCCATTGACGCTGCTGTTCATGGCGGCGCTTAAATGGGGAGTCAGGCCGCTTACCCGCGAGGCCCTGGAAGCACTAATCATCCTCGTCTCGGCGTCGAGTCTGATCGTGCTGCTGTCGCTCAGCGAAGCGCCCTCCTCGACGTACTATCACAGCGGCCTGGCGCTGTTCATCATCTACGGCAACGTCGTCGTTAGGTTGCGCTTCTGGTATGCCCTGGCCACCTCGCTGGCGATCGTGGCCCTCTACACGGCGGTGCCTGGCTCGGTGGTGAACTTTCCGCCCAACGTACGCCTGGTCAACGTGATTACCGTCGGTTCCTGCGCCGCGTTCACGCTATTCGCCAACTACGCGCTCGAATACGACCTGCGGCGCAGCTACCTGGATAGCCTGTGTGAGCGGGTACGACGTGCCAAGCTCTCGGTCAGCAATCGCGAACTGACCCGTCTCTCGCACTCCGACCCGCTGACCGGCATCGCCAACCGCCGCGAGCTCGACCGATACCTGAGAGACCTGCAACAGTCGCCGCAGTACCCGGCCGTTGCCGCGATCGCCTTCGATATCGATTATTTCAAGGCCTACAACGACCTCTACGGCCACCCCGCCGGGGATCACTGCCTGGCCCAGGTGGCGTTGATTCTCCACGGACGGCTGGCGCGCAACATCGATCTGGTGGCACGCACCGGCGGCGAGGAATTCGTCGTGCTGCTGCCCGGCGCCAGCCAGACGGCCGCGCTGGTAATTGCCGATGGCCTGCGCCAGGCGATCGAGGACGCCGCGATCCCTCATGCGGCCTCGCCGGTAGCCTCGGTGGTCACCCTGAGCGCCGGGGTCGCCCAGGGTTCGTTCAAGAATGCGCCCCATGCGGTGCTGGCCGGCGCCGATGCCGCGCTCTATCGGGCCAAGCTGGCCGGGCGCAACCGCACCAGCGACTGACCGGACGACCGGCCTCGTCGAACCGGCGCGCTTAGCTCTGCTCGCCAGCGTCCAAGGGCTTGTACATCACCAGGGCGTCGACGAAGCCATGGCGGGGATGCCTAAAGGCGCCGGGCAGACGACCGGCCTCGGCGAAGCCATGGCGCTGCCACAGCCGAATCGCGCCTTCGTTGGTGGCGACCACCAGGTTGTACTGCATCGCCCGGAAGCCGAGTTCACGCGCCCGGCGCTGGGAGTGCTCGCACAGTTGCCCGGCGATGCCCCGCCCGCGGGCGTGTTCGGCGACGACGTAGCCGCAGTTGCAGACATGCTCGCCCTGCCCGGGCTGGTTGGCCTTGATGTAATAGCTGCCCAGCACCGTCGCCCCCTCGACGGCGACGAAGGTCGCCGCCGGCGCCTCGATCCACTGCGTCCGCGCTGACTCCTCGTCGATGTCGGTCGGGTAGGCGTAGGTCTCGCCGGCGCGAAAGACCGGCTCGAGGATCGACCAGACGCCCGCCCAGTCGTCCGGCTCATAGTGACGAATCGTGATCATGATCTCCTTCCCGCTTCGGGTACGGCCTAACGCCGTGACGAGACATTACTTAGGCCAATATGCGCCGCTCATGCAACTCGCCGAGGCCGGCCACTCGTGCGGCTATCCAGCCCAGGCCCTTCCACCTTGGTAGCACACGGAGGACTTATCCGTTAAGCTGCAGACCCGCTGCCCCGCCGGTTTCCGGCCCCATCCCGCAGCCACCGAGAGAATTCATGAGCTTTGCTTCCCTGGGACTCTGTGCCCCGTTGATGACCGCCGTGGCCGAACAGGGCTACGACACGCCTTCGCCGATCCAGGCCAAGGCGATCCCCGCCGTGCTCGAAGGGCGCGACGTGATGGCCGCCGCCCAGACCGGCACCGGCAAGACCGCCGGTTTCACCCTGCCGCTGCTCGAACGGCTCAAGGACGGCGAACGCGCCCGCCCGCGCCAGGTTCGCGCGCTGGTGCTCACCCCGACCCGCGAGCTGGCCGCTCAGGTCGGCGAAAGCGTCGCCACCTACGGCAAGCACCTGCCGCTCAGTTCGGCGGTGATCTTCGGCGGGGTCAAGGCCAACCCGCAGATCGACGCGCTGCGCCGCGGCGTCGACGTACTGGTCGCCACCCCCGGCCGGCTGCTCGACCTGTTCGGCCAGAAGGCGGTATCGTTCGACCAGCTCGAAGTGCTGATCCTCGATGAAGCCGACCGCATGCTCGACATGGGCTTCATCCACGATATCCGCAAGATCCTCAAGGTGTTGCCCGCCAAGCGTCAGACCTTGATGTTCTCGGCGACCTTCTCCAACGAGATCCGCCAGCTCGCCAAGGGCCTGGTCAACGACCCGGTGGAGATCTCGGTGACCCCGCGCAACGCCGCGGCCACCACCGTGACACAGTGGGTCTGCCCGGTGGACAAGAAGCGCAAGCCGGCGCTGCTCAGCCACCTGATCCAGGAGCGCGAGTGGCACCAGGTGCTGGTCTTCACCCGCACCAAGCACGGCGCCAACAAGCTGACCCGCTACCTGGAGGGCGCCGGCATCGAGGCCGCGGCAATCCACGGCAACAAGAGCCAGAACGCCCGTACCAAGGCGCTCAGCGGTTTCAAGTCGGGCGAGATCCGGGTGCTGGTCGCCACCGATATCGCCGCTCGCGGGCTGGATATCGATCAGTTGCCCCAGGTGGTCAACTTCGAGCTGCCCAACGTCGCCGAGGACTACGTGCACCGCATCGGGCGCACCGGGCGTGCCGGCGCCAGCGGTCAGGCCGTGTCGCTGGTCTCGAGCGACGAAAGCAAGGAACTCGCCGGCATCGAGCGGCTGATCAAGCAGAGCCTGACCCGCACGCCGATCGCCGGCTTCGAGCCGGGCCAGCCGGGCAGCGCGGCGGACGAACCGGCCGAGGACGAGCGTCCACGCCAGCCGCGCAACGATAATGCCCGTCGCGGCACCCGCAAGCCCGCCGGCCAATCGCGCGGCTCTTCCGATAAGCCGGCCGGCGAACGTCCACGCCGGCGGCGCGGCGGACGCGGCCGTGGGCGCCGCGCCAACCAGGGCGAGTGAGCTGATTCAGCCGCCGGTAATCCGGGTCAACGCCAGACGTTGACCGCCGGCGCGCTGGCGAAGTCCGAGCGCTGCGGCCCGACGATGCAGAAGCGATGCCCGGTGGGTGCCTGCATCACCACCCACCGGGCCAGCCTTTCCACCACGCTGGCGCCCAGCGCCTGCATGCGCGCCACCTCGGCCTCGATGTCGTCACTCTCGATGTCCAGATGCACCCGGCTCGGGTGGCTGACCTGCTGGATAAGTATCTGCGGCTGGTCGGCGGGGGTGTCCAGCCTTGTATAGCGGCCGTCGGTCTCGGCGATCTCGTAACCCAGCGCCTGGGACCAGAAGTAGGCCGCTTCGTTGACGTCGTTCTGACCGTCGACGACCAGACACGCCAATCGGCTCTTGTGCATGACAGCGCTCTCCATCGCGGGGGTACTCATCACTATAGCGCCCCCCTGCCAAAACCTTGCTTGCTCAGTCGTCGTTGGAGGCCGGTGGCTGGCAACAGCCACGGGCGACACCGTGCGACAGCCGGATATGATCGTCGAGCAGCGCCCGCGCGGCGCCAATGTCGCGGCTCAGTGCCAGCTCGACCAGTTCGCCATGTTGACGGTCGAGCATCTCGCGCACCGCCGGATTGGGCGGCGCCAGACGTCGGTAGCGATCGAACTGATCATGTAACTGCTCGATGAAGCGCAGCAGCCAGTGCGAACCGCACGAAGCCAGCAGCGCCCGGTGAAAGCGCAGGTGCGCCTGCTCCCACTCTTCCACCCGCTCGGGGTGCTCGTCGGCGCGACGCAGGCGATGGTGCGCCGCCAACAGCTGTGACTCCCACTCCGGATCGCCCGCCTGAAACGCCTGGGTCAGCGCCATGCATTCGAGCTGTGCGCGCAGCCCGGCGATGTCGTCGAGCTCCTCGAGGCGCATCGCCGGCACCCGGAATCCACGCTGGTTGACCTGCTCGAGCAGGCCATAGGCCGCCAACCGGTTGAGCGCTTCGCGCAGCGGGCTGAGCCCGACCCGGTAATGGTCCTTCAAGGCGCTGATGGCGAGCTTCTCCCCCGCCGCAAAACGCCCGCGGATCAAGTCCTGCTTGAGCGTCTCGAAGATTCGACTCGAGGCCATGTCGCGACTGGGGGATGGCGATGCGGTCATGGCGTGATTCCCATACAGGTTGTCAAAGTTGGCGACGATTGGCGGTTTCGACGCGCGATCTCGATGTGGTGCCCCAGCGCGGCTGAGTCGCATGACGAACGCTGCGCGACGAGAACGCGAGACGAATCCCGTGTTGACGTTAGCCAAGTCGCGCGCCATAGTCATCTCAAGAAAATCGATTTTTTTATTCAAAACGATTTATAACACAACAATCGATCGGAGACGGCATGTTGACGCCCTTTTCCCAGGCAACGCCCTACGCCTCCCAGCGCAGCGCCACCTACGCCAAGCACGGCATGGTCGCCGCTTCCCAGCCCCAGGCCAGCCAGATCGGTCGCGACATCCTCGCCCAGGGTGGCAACGCGGTGGACGCCGCGATCGCCACCGCCGCGGCGCTCACCGTGGTCGAGCCCACCGGCTGCGGGATCGGCGGCGACGCCTTCGCGCTGGTCTGGATCGCCGACGACAAGACCGGCAACGGCAAGCTGCACGGTCTCAACGCCAGCGGCACCGCCCCCGCCACGCTGACTCCGCAGGCGGTCGCCGAAGCCGGCTTCGAGGCCATGCCGCTGTACGGCTGGACGCCGGTCACCGTGCCCGGCATCCCCGCGGCGTGGGCCGAGCTGTCGCGGCGCTTCGGCAAGCTCGACTTCCAGACGCTGCTCGCTCCGGCGATCCGCCTGGCCCGCGAGGGCTTCCCGGTCTCGCCGGTGATCGCCAGCCTCTGGCAGCGCGCCGAAACGACCTTCCGCGAACATCTCAGCGACGCCGCCACCGCCGGCTGGTTCGAGGCGTTCACGCCGACCGGGCGCGCCCCGCGCGCCGGCGAGTGGCACCGCTGCGAGGCGCAGGCGCAAACCCTGGAAGCGATCGCCGAAAGCCGCAGCGAAAGCTTCTATCGCGGCGAGCTGGCCGAGCGCATCGACGCCTTCTCGCGGGAGACCGGCGGTTATCTGCGCGCGGCGGACCTCGCCGGCTACCAGCCGGAGTGGGTCGAGCCGATCGCCACCGACTACCGCGGCCACCGGGTCTGGGAGATTCCGCCCAACGGCCAGGGGTTGGTCGCGCTGATGGCGCTGCGCATCCTCGAGGGTTTCGAGATCGACAACCGCGACAATCCCGAGGTGCTGCACCGCCAGCTCGAGGCGATGAAGCTGGCGTTCATCGATGGCCAGACCCACATCACCCAGCCCGAGCACATGACCCACAGCGTCGAGGCGCTGCTCGGCGACGCCTACACCCGCGAGCGTCGCGCGCTGATCGGCGAACGCGCGCTCGAGCCGGAGCCGGGCACCCCGCAGGCCGGCGGCACCGTCTACCTGGCGACCGCCGACGGCGACGGTAACATGGTCTCGTTCATCCAGAGCAACTATCACGGTTTCGGCTCCGGCGTGGTGGTACCGGGCACCGGCATCGCGATGCAGAACCGCGGCCACGACTTCAGCCTCGACCCGAGCCACGACAACGTCCTGGCCCCGGGCAAGAAGACCTTCCACACCATCATCCCGGGCTTTCTGACCCGCGACGACGGCACGCCGCTCGGGCCGTTCGGCGTGATGGGCGGTTACATGCAGCCCCAGGGTCACGTTCAGGTGGTCATGAACCTGGTCGACTTCGGCCTCAATCCACAGGCCGCGCTCGACGCACCGCGCTGGCAGTGGATGGGCGGCAAGCGCATCGGCATCGAGCACGGCTATCCGGCGGCGCTGGTGCGGGCGATGGCCGAGCGCGGCCACGACATGCGCGTCGATCACGACCCGCGCGGGTTCGGTCGCGGGCAGATGATCATCCGCGACCCCGAGAGCGGCATCTATTGCGGCGGCACCGAGCCGCGCACCGACTCCAGCATCGCGGTGCTGTGATCATGCTGCGTACCCAGACCCAGCTGTTCCTGGCCTTCCTGCGCATCGGCCTGTTCGGCTTCGGCGGCGGTCCGTCGATGATCCCGCTGGTCCATCAGGAAGTGGTCAAGCGTCACGCCTGGATGGACGACGAGGCGTTCGCCGACGTGCTGGCGATCGGCAATACCCTGCCCGGGCCGATCGCCACCAAGATGGCCGGCTATATCGGCTACCGGGTCGGCGGCGTTGCCGGCGCGCTCACTGCGGTGATCGCGGTGATCGTCCCAGTGATCGTGGCGATGATCGCGCTGCTCGGCCTCTACGCCCGCCATGGCGACCAGCGCTGGGTGCAGGGCATGGGCCAGGGCGTGGTGCCGGTGGTGATGGTGATGATGGCCAAGCTGACCTGGGACTTCTTCGCCAAGTCGCGAGCCAGCCTCGGCTGGCTGCTGACATTGGTCATGGGCGCCGTCGCCGGTGGGCTGATCTATTGGCTCGACGTGCATCCGGGGCTGGTGATCGGGGCGATCCTGATCGCCGCGCTGCTGCGCCCCGAGCCGCGCCGCACGGCCAGCGAGGCGAGCAAATGATCTACTGGCAGCTGTTCCTGGCGTTCTTCATTCCCAACATCGTCGGCTACGGCGGCGGCCCGGCGATCATCCCGCTGATCGAGAACGAGGTGGTCGGTCGCTACGGCTGGATGAGCTCGCAAGCCTTCGCCGAGACCCTGGCGCTGGGCAACGCCCTGCCCAGCCCGATCGCCACCAAAATGGCCGGCTATATCGGTTACGACGTCGCCGGCGTGCCGGGGTCGCTGATCGCCACCTTCGCCACCGTCGCGCCGTCGCTGCTGCTGATGCTGATCGCGCTGGGCACGCTGTACCGCTATCGCGAGTCGGTCAAGGTCAAGTCGATGAGCCAGTGGGTACGCCCGGTGGTGATGACGCTGATGGCCTATCTGACCTGGCGCTTTTTCGACGAAGGGCTGGCGGCGGCCGGTGCCGTGCACACCGCGATCATCGGTGGCGTCGCCGCGGTACTGCTTCTGGCGACCCGGGTGCACCCGGCGTTCGTCGTGTGTTTCGGGCTCGGCTACGGCGCCCTGCTACTCGGCTAGCGGGCGACCGGGACCTGCCCGTTCGCGGTTCGGCGGTGCGCCGCACGAATCCAGCAAGGGCCCCGAGGGGCCAATAGCAACTCAACGAGCCACAACGATGACCTACAAGGACAACACAGCCATGTCATTTGCTCCCCAGCAGTGCACTTCCCAGGACCGGACTCGGTCCGTCCGTTCCACACGCCTCAAGCTGGCCATCGGCGGCCTGGTGCTGGGCACCGCGCTCGGCGCCAGCGCCGCGACGCTGGCCCAATCCGAGGCCTACCCCGACAAGCCGGTGGAATTCATCGTGCCCTGGTCGCCGGGTGGCGGCAGCGACACCCTGATGCGACTGATCTCCAATCATGCCGAGGAGTATCTGGGCCAGCCGATGCCGGTGATCAACATGCCCGGGGTCAGCGGCACCACCGGCCTCAAGGAGCTTTCCAAGCGCGATCCCGACGGCTACACGGTGGGGCAGGTCCACGAAGGCCTGCTGGTCGCTCACCACACCGGGCTCACGCCCCTGAACTGGGACGACTTCGAGCCGGTGGCGGCGGTCACCCAGTCGCCCCAGTACCTGACCGTCAACGCCGACAGCCCTTACACCACCTACGAAGAGTTCGTCGATTACGCCAAGGCGCACCCCGGCGAGATCCGCTTCGGCGTCACCCTGGGCGGAGTCCCCCATATCCATGCCGCGATGATGGAAGAGGCCGAGGGGCTTGAGTTCCGCTACGTGGGCTTCGAGGGTACCGGATCGCGCATTCGCGCCCTGGTGGGCGGCCACATCGATGCCGCCATCGGCGACGTATCCTCGAGCGGCGAGTTCGTCAAGAACGGCGACCTGCGATTCCTGGCCGTGGGCAGCGAGGAGCGCCAGGCGGAGACTCCGGACGTGCCGACATTCGCGGAACTCGACCATCCCGAGCTCAAGCTCAACATCGTGCGCGGCCTGATGGCGCCCAAGGGCACCCCCGAGGACAAGATCGCGGTACTCGCCGACGCCATACAGGCGCTCTCCAAGGATGAGGATTTCATCCAGGAAGTCCATAACGCCGGCGCCAAGGTGCATTTCGAAGGGCCCGAGGCGTTCACCGACTACCTCGAAACCACCGACGAGACCATCGAGCGGCTGTCAGGGAAACTGGCCAAATGAGCTCGCAGGCGCCTTCACAACAGACCCGGTCGTCGGACCGGGTCGTCGACACCGACACCCGGCGCGCCAACGCTCTCGCCCACCTACTGCTGAACGGCGCGCTGCTGGCGCTGTTCGGTGCGCTGTTCCTGCGGGCCGGGGCGCTGCCCTCGTCGATGTGGGAGCCGCTCGGTGCGGGCAGTTTTCCGCGACTGGTGCTGGCCTGCCTGATGCTGATCAACCTGGGCATCATGGCCCAAGAGTGGCGGCACTATCGCGGTGCGCCGAGCGCCGCAGCGGGGCTGGTCAAGCGCTGGCTGTGGCGTCACCGGCTGGCGCTCGGCGTACTCGCGCTGTTCGCCCTGTACATCCTCGGCGTGCCGTTGCTGGGTTTTCGCCTGGCCTCGCTGACGTTCCTGGTCCTGGTCCAGCTCGCGCTCGGCGTACGCCGCCCACGCAGCCTGGCGATCGCCGCGGCCATTGCCGTGACGTTCTCGTTCGGCCTCGACTGGCTGTTCCGGGATGTCTTCATCATCAGCCTTCCCCGCGGCCCGTTCAGCTGAGTTCATGACTTCGCGGCTGCCCTCGAGAGGAGATGCAACATGACGGAAGCGCTGTTCGCCGGCATGGATCAGCTGTTCACGCTATCGACGATGATCACCATGCTGCTCGGCGTGGTCGCCGGCGTCATTGCCGCGGCGATCCCCGGCTTCACCATCACCATGGCCATCGTGCTGACCCTGCCGCTGACCTTCACCATGGAACCGTTGCAGGGCGTGGCGACCATGCTCGCGGTCTATGTCGGCGGCTATTCGGGCGGGCTGATCAGCGCCGCCCTGCTGGGCATTCCCGGCACGCCTTCGTCGGTGGCCACCACCTTCGACGCCTTTCCCATGGCGCGCAGCGGCCAGCCCGGCCGTGCCCTGGCACTGGGCATCTGGGCGTCGTTCTTCGGCGCGCTGGTCAGTGCGATCATCCTGATCATCGCCGCCCCGCCGCTGGCGATGATCGCCGTCAAGCTGGGTGCCTGGGAGTATTTCTCGCTGATCATCTTCGCCATGACGGTGGTCGCCAGCCTGGTCGGCAAATCGATGCTCAAGGGGCTAATGACCGGCCTGCTGGGGTTGTTCATCGCCACCGTGGGCGCCGATCCGATGATGGGCGTGGCGCGCTTCACCTTCGACTTCGAACTGCTCGCCAATGGTTTCCCGTTCCTGGTGGTGCTGATCGGCATCTTCGCCGTCAGCCAGTTGCTCCAGGAGGTCGAGGACGCCGAACAGACCAAGCACGGCAAGCAACTGATCACCGCCAAGGTGGCGTTCAAGCCGCTCGATGCGCTGCGCGAGACGCTGGCCCATCCGGTCAACCTGATCCGCTCGTCGCTGGTCGGGGTATTCATCGGCGCGGTGCCCGGCGCCGGCGGCAGCATCGCCAACCTGCTGGCCTACGACCAGGCCAAGCGCGCGTCCAAGACGCCCGAGAGGTTCGGCACCGGCGCGCCCGAGGGGGTGATCGCCTCGGAGTCCGGCAACTCGGCGACTTCCGGCGGCGGGCTGATTCCGATGATCGCACTGGGCATTCCCGGCAGCGCCGTCGACGCGGTGCTGATGGCCTCGCTGATGGTCCACGGCATCGGCATCGGTCCGCGGCTGATCCTCGATCACGGCGATCTGGTCTACGGCATGTTCATGGCCATGCTGCTCGCCGCGTTCATGGTGCTGGTGGTGTGTCTGTTCAGCATGCGCTTCTTCCTGCGCGTCACCGACGTGCCGCGCTCGGTGATCGTGCCGGTGGTGCTGGTGTGCTGCGTGGTCGGCGCCTTCGCCCTCCACAACCGCGTCACCGACATCTACCTGCTGCTCGGAGTGGGGATCTTCGGCTACATCCTCAGCAAGCTGAACTATCCGCTGGCGCCGCTGGTGCTCGGCGTGATCCTCGGCCCGATCGCCGAGACCAACCTGCGCCGCGCGCTGATGACCGACGAGAACTGGACGCTGTTCTTCACCCGGCCGATCTCGCTGACGCTGCTGCTCCTCGCCGCGGTGTCGGTCGCCTTCGCGATTCGCCACCGCCTGCGCCAGCGCCACGCCACGAGACCCGCCTGACCCGGCCCCTTCGGGGGCCCATCGATCACAACAAGGAATCCGCTCATGTCGCCTTCACGCCCGCTGGGCTCTCATCCGAGCGTGACCGCGCCGCTCAAGCTGGCCATCGCCGGCCTGCTCGTCGGCGCCACGCTCACCGGCACGCTCCCCGCGCTGGCCGACGACACCTCCACCGCCGACGGGCGTTCCGTGCGCATCGCCGTCGACGTGCCCTATCCGCCGTTCGAGTATCGCAACGCCAACGGCGAGCTGGAGGGCTTCGAGATCGACCTGGGCAACGAGCTCTGCCGGCGCGCCAAGCTGGACTGCGAATGGGTCGTGCAGGGCTGGGACGGCATCATCCCCGGGCTCTTGTCGCGCAAGTACGACGCCATCATGTCGTCGATGCGCATCACCCCCGCCCGCGAGCAGCAGGTGCGCTTCACCGAGCCCTATGCCATGTCGCCCAAGGTGTGGGTGGCGCGCTCAGGCCATGACATCGCACTCGACGATCCGCAATCGCTCGCCGGGCTGTCGGTGGGTATCCAGCGCGGCACCACCCAGGACAACTACGTCACCGAGCGCTACAGCGACAGCCTGGACATCCGCCGCTACGACACCGCCGCCGACGTCGCGCTGGACCTGGAAGCAGGACGCATCGACCTGGCCTTCATCAATTATCCGGTAGCCCTGGACACCCTGAACATCGGCGCGAGCGATGCCCAGTTCGTCCAGGTCGGGCCGCGCATCAACAGCCCCGAGTCGATCTTCGGCCGTGGCAACGCCATCGCCGTGCGCCCGCGCGACGAGGCGCTCGCCGCGTCGTTCAACCAGGCGCTGGACAGCGTCTACGCCGACGGCACCTTCGTCGAACTGATGGAACGCTACTTCGACTACGACCTGCGCCCCGCCTCGCGGTTGTAACTCTCGCCGCCGGGATTACCGCCCGGTGGAATCCGGACGCGTCAGTGGTTGTCTGACCGACCCGCCAGATAGGCATGGATCGCGGCGAAATCGTCGCGGCCATGCCCAGCGGCCTTGGCGCTGCCGTACAACGACTTGGCCAGGTTGGCGAGATACAGCGGCTGGTTCTGCTCGTAGGCGGTCAAATCGAGCAGTTGCAGATCCTTGTGCATCCACTCCAGCGGGAACTGGGCGGCGTAGTCGCCGCTGCGTATCAGTTCCGCCTTGCCGGCGAGAAACGGCGCCGACACCGGCAGGTTGGGCAGCGTATCCATCAGGAAATCCCGCGAGAAACCGAGGCTTTCACCGAGCAGCGCGGTTTCGGCGTAGACCAGCATCGATTGCGCCAGTTGGGCATTGACGAGCATCTTGAAGGCCGTGCCCTGCCCCGTCTCTCCGACATGCACGACCTTCTGGCCCATGCACTCGAAAAGCGGTCTCAGGGTTTCGATATCCTCGCTCGGGCCGCCCACCAGAAAGGTTAGTGCGGCATCCTCGGCGGGCTTCTTGGTGCCGGCGACCGGAGCATCGACGAAACGCAGGCCATGCTCGCCGGCTCGGGCTGCCATCGCACGGCTGAACGAGGGATTGACGGTCGAGCAATCGGCCCATAGCGCGCCTTCACGCATCGACGGCACGAACCCGGCCTCGCCGAATGCCACCGCTTCGACAACACTCGGTTCGGCCAGCATGGTGAAAACGATGTCCGCTTCGGCGACGGCTTCCGCGGCCGAGCTCGCAATGCGGGCGCCTGCCTCGGCCAGCGCCTCGGCCGGCTCCGGCGAGCGATTGAATACGGTCAACGTCACATCGTCGTGACGCAGCAGGTTAGCTGCCATACCCCGGCCCATGATGCCCAGGCCGATAAAGGTCACGTTCATGACTCTTCTCCCTGTCGAGTGGCGACATTCAAATTCGGATGCTCGAAAAGCGTCGGGCTCCGTTACTGGCGCAGATCGTGGCAATTCAGCTAGGCTCGACTTCGAGAGGCCTAGCGGCCGCGTTCCCACCTTCCCAGAAAGCCCACCATGACTTCAGAAACCAGCAACGGCAATCATGCAAGCAACAACGACCCGGTGCCCAACAAGCGCTGGCCGAACACGCTTCCGACCTGGGTGGGCGTGGGTATTTTCATCTATCTCTCGGTGTTCGCCCTGGGTTTCGCCCAGCTCTTTCTCGTGCCCGTGGTCCTGGCCTTCTTGCTCTCGATGGTGTTCAGCCCCATACGTCGTTTCTTCGATCGGCGCGGCCTATCCCAGGGGCTGTCGGCACTGATCATTATCGTGTCCCTACTCACCGGCTTGTTCGCGATCGCCGCCGCCCTGGCGGTGCCCGTCAGCGGCTGGATAAACAATGCACCGCAAATCGAGATGCGCATAGAAGGCCGACTCAACGAGATAACCGGCCCGTTCAGTGAGCTGTTCGAAGCCAAGGAAAAGCTCGATTCGATGGCGGATTCCGACTCGTCGAAGGTGCAGCAGGTTGAAACGCAGGACGACAACCTCAGCCAGAAGCTCGCTGCGCTCGTGCCCACCGTAATGACGCAGTTCCTGTTCACGCTGGTGCTACTGCTGTTCCTGCTCGCCTCGGGCGACATGTTCTACGAAAAACTGGTGCATATCATGCCGACACTGCGCGACAAGAAACGCGCCGTGCGGATCACCCACGACATAGAACGCAAATTGTCGCGCTATCTGTTTACCATCACCGTCATCAATGCCGGCCTGGGCGTAGTCGTGGCAATCGCCATGTGGGCCCTGGGCATGCCCAGCCCGCTGGTCTTCGGGATCATCGCCTTCCTGTTCAACTTCGTGCCCTATCTCGGCGCCCTGGCCGGCATCGTCATTGCCACCATGGTCGCGATCGTTTCGTACGACTGGGTCGGCTGGGCGCCGATCGTCGCCGGCACCTATTTCTTCCTGACGACCCTCGAGGGACAGCTCATTACCCCTTACTTCGTCGGCCGCAGCTTGCGGCTCAATACCGTGGTGGTCTTTCTGACCATCTCGTTCTGGGCCTGGCTGTGGTCCGTCGTCGGCATGATCGTCGCCGTACCCTTGCTGGTCGCGGTAAAGACACTCAGCGAGCATATCGACGGTCTCGAGCCACTCGGCCACTTCCTCAGCGAACGCCATGCCGAACGGCAGACAGAAGCGACCACCAGCGAACGCTGACGATCGTCGCCGACGATGAAAGGACCGTGGGAACACGGGCCTTTCGTTGCACATTCACGGATACGCACAGCCGGCGCGTTGCCGGTGGCGCTGTCGCCGGCTCAGAATTCCAGGCAGACCTTGCCGAAGTGCTTCTGTCCCTCCTGGTGGCGGAAGGCCTCGGCGATCTCGTCGAGCGCGAAGCACCGGTCGATCACCGGACGCATGCCGCTGACCTCTATGGCGCGGATCATCTCGATCTGCTCCTGGCGGCTGCCCACGATCAAGCCCTTGAGCGAGGCCTGCTTGGCCATCAGCTTGGCGGTGGGCACTTCGCCGCCGCGCCCGGTAAGCACGCCGATCAGCGCGATATGCCCACCGATACGCACCGCGTCGATCGACTGCGGCAACGTCCCCGGACCGCCGACCTCGATGACGTGATCGACGCCGCGACCGTCGGTCAGTTGCTTGACGCGCTTGCCCCACTCCGGCTCGCGCTTGTAGTTGAGCGTATGGTCGGCGCCCAGCTCGCGCAGTCTGGCGATCTTGTCGTCGGACGACGAGGTGGCGATCACCGTCGCGCCCATCTGCTTGGCGAATTGCAGGGCGAAGATCGACACCCCACCGGTGCCCAGCACCAGCACGCTGTCGCCGGGCTTGATGCCGCCATCGACCACCAGTGCGCGCCAGGCGGTGAGCCCGGCGGTGGTCAGCGTCGCCGCCTCGGCGTGGCTGTAACCCGCCGGCGCGTGGGTGAACCAGCTCGCCGGCCGGATCACCTGCTCGCGGGCGTAGCCATCGACGCCGTCGCCGGGCACGGTCTTGAAATCGCCGACCGTCGCCGGACCGGTCTGCCAGGTGGGGAAGAATCCCGAAACCACGCTGTCGCCGACCTGGAACTCATCGACGCCTTCGCCGAGGGCCTCGACCACGCCGGCGCCGTCGGACATCGGGATGCGCCCGTCTTCGGTGGGCATCGCCCCCGAGACCACCCCGTAGTCGTGATAGTTGAGCGAACTGGCGTGCACGCGTACGCGAATCTCGCCCGGCCCAGGCTCGCCGGGGGCGGCCTGCTCGCCGACGTCGAGACGATCCAGCCCGCCGGGGCTGCTGAGTTTGACGACCTTCATGGCGCTCTCCTTGGCTGATTGACTGCTATCCATCTCAGTCAATGGCGGTCCGGGGCGCAAACTTCAACGTCGTCGCCCCGTTTCCCGTTCCTCAGCGGCACTCATTCAACGAGTCTCGCTCAACGGCGCTTACTCAACGAGCCTCACTCAACGAGCTTTGGAAAGCCGCCGCGAGTTGGCGGTGGTGCGCCGGTGCAGCGGCGTGAGCGTGCGCTGACTGGTGATCCACCAGGGCGAGAACTGACCGGTCGCCATGCCCAGCATGGCCTTTTGCATCTCGAAGCCGACTTCCATGCAGGCCTCGAGCTTCTCGGTCACCATGCGCTGGTTCTCCTTGATCATCTTGGCGTCGGAGGGCGCCTGGGTGGACCACAGCGTCTGGCGCTGCCCGATCGTCGAGAGCGCCGTCGCCCACAATTCGAAGGCCGTGACGCCGACCTTCCAGACATCGAACATGTCGGCGGGATTCATCGGGAAAACGGGGAATTGATTCTTGCGCATGGTGTACATCCTTTGTGGAAAGCGTTCCTGGAGGCAGAAAACCACCTTCATTCTTCATACGCCGAGTCATGCTGCTCTGCAACAATGCAGGTTGCGCTACCGTAAAATAAACTTCAGCTTCCCTGCGCATGGGTCAGCACCGACAGTGCGCGCGTCATGTCGATCAACATGGCGAGCCGCGACGGGCACCCTAGAGGAAAACGTCAATGAAGCCAACGACTTACCGGACCATACTGGCCCTTCTGACTTCGCTCAGCCTGGCGGCTTGCGGGTATTCCGGCATTACCGTCTCCCACGACAACGACAGGGGCGATGAAAGGACTTTCACGCCAGCGGATTATGCACTCGCATTGAGTTACGACGCCTCGCTGCGACAGGCAGACGACTCGAGCGCCGGCTACTTCGACAACGGCAGCTGGCGGATTGCCGGTGGCGCTCCCGGCGAGCGCTTGATCACGCTGTCGCTTGCCGACTCCAATGAGATCACTACCGGCCTGTGGCGCCTGGGTGCCAGCCGCAACCCGAAGGCGGTCGAGAGCTGCCTGACCTCACCCGCCAATGCCCAGACCATGCCCTCGACGATTAGCATAGATGGGCAGCCTTTTCACGGCTTCACGCTGGGGGACGCCGGCATGAGTCACTTTCAGCGCATCGAGGGCTACCGCGCCGTCGTCGACGGGACCTGTTACGCCATCGACCTGATCGTGCAAGGCACCCGCGGCGAAGTCTACGATCCACCCCGCGAGGCGCCCTATTCTCAGGGCGAAGCGATAGACCGGCTAAGAGCCATTACCGACGGTGTGGCGTTCTCCAGCGGTTGACTGCGCTGTGTTTCCGTCGATCGTTGCAGCGCTGCCCGGGATGGCAACGACATGAACGGCTCATCGCCCTGCCTGGCGCGCCGCCCAGTCGGGGCCCTCCAGGCGCAGGCCATGGCCGCCGGCATAGGACGAAGGCGCGGGGGGCTGCCAGCCTTCGAGCAGCGCCGGGTCGAGGGCGTATACCTCGACATCGAGCGGGTGGCAGGTCGCCAGCAATTGCTCGTCGGTGGCGCCCCACAGCTCCAGCGACAGGTCGCCGCCCGGGCAGCACGACAGCGCGCACAGCAGGTCGATCTCGGCGAAGAATTCCAGATAGTCGCCGGGGCGCGCCGGGCAGGCCTTCATGAAGTATTCGTCATCGGCATTGAGCCCGGTGCACTGGAAGACATTGAGCACGTCGTGGACGTCGCGCTCGTCGAGTCCGTGGGGCAGCACCGCGCGGGTCAGGTTGGAGTGGCAGTGGAAGTCGAAGTCCTCGCCGGCCAGCAGCCGGTTGACGTAGGGGTCGCAGCGCGTGCCCAGCAGGTCGTGCAGGCGCCCGCCGTCGGCGTCGACGCCATACCAGTCGAGCGTGTCGGCGACGATGGTCGCCATCGGCCGGATGTAGGGCAGGCTCGACCACAGCCGGTCGAAGGTGGTGACGTGGGCGCGCTGCAACTGGCGGGTGCGCGAGGCCCACATCCGTTCACGCGGGTTGGTCAGCGACCACAGGTTGAGATCGCCGACCTGCGGGCCGTCGGTGGTGCAGATGCGAAACACATGGCCGGCGGGGACCCGCCAGGCGCGGCCGTCGCGGATCGGCACCCTCACGCGATCGACGAGGGTACGTCCGGCGGTATTGGCGGCGATGCGCCGGTAGAAGTCGCGGTCGATATCGAGCGGCGAGCCCTGGGTCGCCTGGTAGGCGGCTGGGACGTGGGCCATGCGGAGTCTCCTTGGCGACGAGGCTGACGGTCAACCTCTACCATAGCACCGCCACCGGTCGCGCCGCCGGCCGGCTCAGTAGTCGTCGTCCTCGACGTCGTCACGCTCGCGCTCGCGGCGCTCTTCGGCCTCTTCGCGAGCGTCGTCGATCACCGCCATCAGCTCCATCACGTCGACGTTGTGGGTGTCGGGCTCGAAGTGCCCGGTGAGCCGGCTTTCGGGATGCAGCTCGCCGCTCTCGTAGAGCGCCCAGATCTCCTTGCCATAGTCGGTATCGAGCAGCGCCGGCTCGAAGCGTCCGAACCAGTCACGCATGTTGTCGACATCGCGCACCAGCAGCATCGGCGCGCTGTTGTTGCCCGCCGCGTCGACCGCCTGGGGCAGGTCGATGATCACCGGACCGTCGCGGTCGACCAGCACGTTGAATTCGGACAGGTCGCCATGCACCAGCCCGGCGCACAGCATGCGCACAACGTCGGCGATCACCCGGTCGTGGTAGTCGCGGGCCTGCTGGGGGCTCAGCTCGACCTCGCCGAGCCGCGGGGCGACATCGCCCTCGCCGTCGCTGATCAGGTCCATCAGCAGCACGCCATCGACGAAGCCGTGTGGGCGTGGCACGCGTACCCCCGCCGCGGCCAGCCGGTACAGCGCATCGACCTCGGAGCTGAGCCAGGCCGCTTCCTGTTCCTTCTGGCCGTAGCGGGTCTTCTTGGCCATCGCCCGGGCACGCCGGCTGTTGCGCTCCTTGCGCCCCTCCTGATACTGCACGGCCTGCTTGAAGCTGCGCTGGCTGGCTTCCTTGAAGACCTTGGCGCAACGCCGCTCGCCGCCGCAGCGCACCACGTAGACCTGGGCTTCCTTGCCGCTCATCAACTGGCTGACGACCTCGTCGACCAGACCATCGTCGACCAGGGGCTGGAGTCTCTTGGGTACTTTCATATCACCTTTTTATGTAATGACCCGACAATCGGCACAGCATCGCATGGCCGCCCGATTTGCCCAAGCCAGAGGGGGTCTGCATCGGCATCAATGAATTCGCTCCCCACGAACCCCGTCTAGCGGGTGACACGGCGCGCCCGAAACGACCGCCCCTTGATCCGCCCGCTGGCGAGCTGTTCGAGCGCGGCCCGAGCGATATCGCGCTCGACCGCGACGAAGGCGCTGCGATCGGTGACCTGAATCTTGCCGACCCGATCGCCGGAGATACCGCCCTCGCCGGTCAACGCGCCGAGGATGTCGCCCGGACGCACCTTCTGCTTCTTGCCGGCGCCGAGCTGCAGCGTCGCCATGCGCGGCGTGAACGGCTGGGGATTGCCACGCAGCGCCGGTAGCGGCTCGCAGCCCAGCGATTCGCCGAGGAATTCGCCGAGCTTGTCGAGCCGGTACTGCTCGTTTTCGGCGACCAGCGTGCAGGCCACACCGCGCCCACCGGCCCGGCCGGTACGCCCGATGCGGTGCACGTGGACCTCGAGCTCGCGGGCGATCTGGTAATTGAACACCGCGTCCAGCGCATCGATATCCAGTCCGCGCGCCGCCACGTCGGTGGCGACCAGGATCGACACGCTCTTGTTGGCGAACATCGCCAGGATGCGATCGCGATCGGGCTGCTCCAGGTCGCCGTTGAGCGCCAGCGCGGAAAAGCCCGCCGCGTTCAGGGCGTCGGCGACCTGCTGGGTCTCGCGCTTGGTGTTGCAGAACACCACGCTGGATTCCGGCCGATGGGCAAGCAGGAGACGCTCTAGCGCCGGCACACGGGCGTCTTCGCCCGCCACCCGGTAGAAGTGCTGGCGGATGCTGGTGTTGTCATGGGTCGAGGCGACCTCGACGTTGAGCGGCTCGCGCATCATGCGCGCGGCGATCGGCCGGATGCCCGCGCCGTAGGTGGCGCTGAACAGCAGGGTCTGACGCGATGCCGGGGTCTGGCCGACGATCGCCTCGATCGCCGCCTGGAAGCCCATGTCGAGCATGCGGTCGGCTTCGTCCAGCACCAGCGTGGTCAGCGCATCGAGCGCCAGCGAGCCCTTGCGCAGGTGCTCCTCGATCCGCCCCGGCGTGCCCACCACCACGTGCGCGCCATGTTCCAGCGAATCGCGCTGCGGCTTGAGCGGCGCCCCGCCGCACAGCGTCAGTACCTTGACGTTGCTGAGTCCACGCGCCAGCCGGCGCAGCTCACCGGCGACCTGGTCCGCCAGTTCGCGGGTCGGGCACAGCACCAGAGCCTGCACGCGGAAGGTCTTGATCTCGAGTCGTGATAGCAACCCCAGGCCGAACGCCGCGGTCTTGCCCGAGCCGGTCTGGCCCTGGCCGATCACGTCGCGCCCGGCGAGAATCGCCGGCAGGCTCTCGGCCTGGATCGGCGTCATCACGTGATAGCCCAGCGAATCCAGGTTGGCGACCAGCGCAGGCGCCAGCGGCAACGTGGCGAAATCGGATTGGGGAGGCGAATCGGACACGGCGGAAAATCCTGTAACGTGGCGGCAAAGCGGCGGCGGGTGCACGAGGGCGTCGACGGGTGGGTGCTGTTCAACGGCTGGTCGGCGCGAGAATAGCAGAATCGCTGCGCGGCTGTCCGCTTCCTGCACGTCTCAGCCGGCGAGCCGGGCTATCGTCAAAGCGGGTCTACCACGAAAGAAAGCCTGCCACAGCGCGGCGATGTTGCGTAAAATCCAGGCGTCGATGACAACCTGACAGGACACAGACATGGGTAGGGCCTTCCAGAACCGCAAGGAATCCATGGCCAAGACGGCCGATGCCAAGACCAAGGTGTACAGCAAGTACGGCCGAGAAATTTACGTCTGCGCCAAGTCCGGCGGCACCGACCCGTCCGGCAACCTGGCGTTGCGCGGGCTGATCGATCGCGCCAAGAAGGACCAGGTCCCCTCGCACGTGATCGACAAGGCGCTCGACAAGGCCAAGGGCGGCGGTGGCGAGGATTTCTCGCCGGCGCGCTACGAAGGCTTCGGGCCCGGCAACTGCATGGTGATCGTCGAGTGCCTCACCGACAACCCCAACCGCACCTTCGGCGACGTGCGGGTGTGCTTCAACAAGACCAAGGGCAAGATCGGCACGCCCGGTAGCGTCAGCCATATGTTCGATCACAGCGCGATCCTCGCTTACGCCGGCGAAGACGAGGAAGCGGCGCTCGAGGCGCTGATGGAAGCCGACGTCGACGTCACCGACATCGAGAACGAGGATGGCCGGATCACCGTATTCGCCCCGCACACCGACTACGCCAAGGCCAAGCAGGCCCTGACCGATGCCTTCGGCGAGCTCGACTTCGAAATCGACGAGATCCAGTTCCTGCCGCAGACCACCACCCCGATCGAGGGCGACGACGTGGCGCTATTCGAGAAGATGCTCGACATGCTCAACGATCTCGACGACGTGCAGAATGTCTATCACAACGCCGAAGTGACGGAGCAGGCTTAGCCGCTCTGGTACACGTGGATCGATAAAGACCCTGAACGATAAAAGAGCCCGGTTCGCATCAAGCGAACCGGGCTCTTTCATGGACTGACAATCAGAACCTACAGCTTAAAAATCGCAGCAACTTGAAGCTGGTTTAGCCCGCCTTTTTATTCACATCCTTCTTGGCCAGCTTGCTCAGCTTGTCGTCGGTGGCCTTTTCCTCCTTGAGCGTTTCGGCAAGGATGTTCTTCGCCTCGGTGTAGCCAAGCTGCTCGGCCAATGAACACAGCGTACCGTACGCGGCGATTTCGAAGTGCTCGACCTTCTGGGCAGCGCCGATCAGGGCGGCATCCAGCACCGGGCCCTTCTCGCCGGCTTCGATCAGTTCCTGACCTTCCTCGATCAGGCTCTCCATCGCATAGCTCTTGACGCGCTTGACGCGCATGTCGGGGATCGTATCCACCGCCTGCTCGATCCTCTCCAACTGACCGCGCGTTTCCTCCAGGTGCTCCTTGAAGGCATCGGCCAGATTGGCATCGTCCGCTGCACGAGCCATCTTCGGCAATGCGCGGGTAATCTGCTTTTCTGCGCTGTTTACTTCGGAAAGTAGACGAACGAAAAGGTCATTCGGGGTCTTGATAACCATTGGCTTGCTCCATCTCTTCGACAGTGAATTCCATTTACGCGCCAAATGAGGCAGCCATTTCAACGTAGCAGGGTTACGGGGCCTGACAAATGGCATTGATTGATGCAGGTTAAACAGATGCAAATAGAAACAAAGCTTGTCATTTAAGTCGGTTGCACTGGCCAATTATTAACAAATATTAAAGCGAAATATCGCCGTCTTGGCGCTATTTGGCTAACTCCGACACCCTGACTAACCTGAGCATGAGATCCACGCGTTGGATTTCATAAAGCAAGAGATGGCGTCGCCGGAACGGCGCCTACGTCATGACAGGAGGTTGCAACGATGCCTGCGAAATCCGAAGCTCAACAGATGGCCGCCGGGGCCGCATTGTCCGCCAAGCGTGGCGAGAAGAAAGCCAGCGAGCTGGAGGGTGCCGCGAAGTCGATGTACGACTCGATGGACGAAGAGGAGCTGGAGAAGATGGCTTCGACCAAGCAGAAGAACAAACCGAAGCACAACTCGAAGTCCTGACTCCCACGTCCCCGAGCCCGCCCCGCGCGAGGCCGTGCCGCCGCCGAGCAACCCCGGCGGCGTTTTCGTCGATGCCCGCGGCGCGCCCGCCGGATGACCGGTTTCGCAGGATCGGGCATGAACCCGACAGGATCGAGCCAACCGCCCGCCATAAGGCGAGCCATACTGAGAGGTGTTGCCCTGCCTGGTATCCAACCAGACACTCAGCTCATGGCACAGGAGCCACTGCATGCGTTACAGACAATTCGGCAATACCGGCCTGTTCGTCTCCGAGCTTTGCCTCGGCACCATGACCTTCGGCGGCGAAGGTGAATTGTGGAGCCAGATCGGCGACCTGCAGCAGGCCGATGCCGACAAGCTGGTCGGACGCGCCTTCGACGCCGGCATCAATTTCATCGACACCGCCGACGTCTACTCGCAGGGACAGTCGGAGGTGATCACCGGCCAGGCCCTGAAGAACCTCAACGTCGCTCGCGATGAGGTGGTGGTGGCCACCAAGGTGTTCGGCGAGACCGGTCCCGGCCCGAATGCCCGCGGCCTGACGCGCTATCACATCATGGAAGGGGTGAAGGCCAGCCTGAAGCGGCTACAGCTCGACCACATCGACCTCTACCAGGTCCATGGCTTCGATCCGGCCACGCCGATCGAGGAAACCGTACGGGCGCTCAATACGCTGGTCGAGCATGGCCACGTGCGTTACGTCGGCGTCTCGAACTGGGCAGCCTGGCAGATCATGAAGGCGCTGGGCATCGCCGAACGTCATGGACTGGCGCGCTTCGAATCGCTGCAGGCGTACTACACGCTGGCCGGGCGCGACCTGGAACGCGAAATCGTGCCGCTGCTGCAAAGCGAGAACCTCGGCCTGATGGTCTGGAGCCCACTCGCCGGCGGGTTACTGAGCGGCAAGTATGGCCGCAACAAGCAGGCCGAAGCCGGCAGCCGCCGTACCACCTTCGATTTTCCGCCGGTCGACGTCGAGCGGGCCTACGACTGCATCGAAGTGATGCAGCGCATCGCCGAGTCCAAGGGCGTTTCCGTCGCCCAGATCGCGCTGGCCTGGCTGCTCCATCAGCGCGCGGTGACCAGCGTGATCGTCGGCGCCAAGCGCATCGACCAGCTCGACGACAATATTGCCGCGTCCGAGGTCGGGCTGAGCGATGAGGAACTCGCCGAACTGCATAGCGTCAGCGCGCTGCCAGCCGAGTATCCGGGCTGGATGTTCGAACGCCAGGGCGAGTACCGGCGTCAGCAGATCGAGCAGTCGGGCCAGCGCTGAACGACGCCACCGCCGCCCGGCTCGAACTGAGCTGGGCGATGGCGTCTTCGCACCTGTCTCCAAGTAGCAACACTTCAAGTGATTGAATTTCATATATTTTAAAAAAATAACCTCATATGCGTCTGTTATTGGATACACTTGGCCGGACTTTTGCGCCATTAATTTCTCCGGCTCTCGGGTCTGCTGAGTTCTAAAAAATATAAGTATTTGTATTTAAAGAACGATACGATTTATTGGCACCCATTTCGCACTGTCAAGACAAGACTGAAAAGGCCGCCCTTCAACGGCGCTTTTCCAGTATCAGGAGGTCCTTGTTCTCGTCAGGGAGTGATGAGACAGGGATGGACCCCGGCAAGGACGCCTCCTCTTACCGCTGGCCGCCATGAGTCTCGGCGACCAGCCAGCATGACCCTTCAGTTCCCTGCGTACCTTGGGCCGCCCTGCGGCCCATTTTTTTGCGCCTGCCTTTTTTGGCGCCTGTCTCAGCGCGTTCCCAACGCGCCCGCATAACACTCCTGGCATGCTGCAGCCTTGCTATTCTTTTACTCACCGAAGCGGTGCTATACCGTGAGGTAGTGATGAGAGCCTAGTTACCACTGAGTGAGAAGAATAAGCCATGGACGAGCATCTGCAGACAGCGAGCAACCCCCAACAATCCCGGCGCCGCCAATTCGCCCTGTTTGCCCGGAATTTCTTCAAGCACCCCAAGATGCTGGGCTCGATCATCCCCAGCTCACCCTTTCTGGTCCGGCGCATGCTGAGCCACGTCGACTGGGAACGTACCCGGGTGCTGGTCGAATACGGCCCGGGCATCGGCACCTTCACCAAGGAGATCCTGCGGCAGATGCATCCCGATGCGGTGTTGCTGGTGCTCGAGACCAACAAGGATTTCGTCGACTACATCAACAGCGCCTACTCGGATCCACGAATGCAGGTCGTGCATGGCTCCGCGGCCGACATCCAGCAGGTGCTGAGCGAGCGAGGGCTCGGGGCGGTCGATTACGTGATCGCCGGCATTCCCTTCAGCACGCTGCCCCACGATGCACGGCAAAGCATCCTCGATGCGACGCGCCAGGTCATCTCGCCGGATGGCACCTTCCTGCTCTACCAGTTCTCGCCCAACCTCCTGCCCTCGCTGCGCAAGACCTTCACCAAGGTGACGCGGGAATTCGAGCCAATGAACTTCCTGCCCGCGCACTTCTATCGCTGCAACCCGTAGCGCGCGAGCGCACAGGACTATTGGGCGGCGGACGAGGCCGCACTGACCCGCCACAGCGTGTTACCCACGTCGTCGGCAACCAGCAGCCCGCCCCGGTCGTCGACGGCCACGCCGACCGGACGGCCCAACGCCTCGCCCTCGGCGCTGACGAAACCGCTCAGCACGTCCAGCGGCTCGCCGGCCGGCTGGCCGTGGGCGAACGGCACGAAAATCACCTTGTAGCCGCTACGCGGCTTGCGATTCCACGAGCCGTGCTGGCCGACGAACATGCCCTCGGCGAAGCGGCCGGGTAGACGATTGCCGGCCGCCGAAGCAAGCCCCAGCGACGCCGTATGCGGACCCAGCGCGTAATCGGGAACGATGGCCCGCTCGACCAGCTCGGGTCGCTGCGGTTCGACGCGCTCATCGACGTGCTGGCCGTAATAGCTATAGGGCCAGCCATAGAAGCCGCCCTCCTGGAGCGCGGTCATGTAATCCGGCACCAGGTCGCTACCCAATTCGTCGCGCTCGTTGACCGCCACCCACAACTCGCCGCTGCGCGCCTGCCAGGCCATACCCACCGGATTGCGCAGGCCCGTGGCGAAGAGGCGATGTTCGCCGGTAGCCGTATCGATCTGCCAGACCGCCGCACGGCCTTGCTCGTTGTGCATGCCCTTCTCGCCGACGTTGCTGTTCGAGCCCACGCCGACGTACAGGTGGCGGCCGTCCGGGCCGGCGATCAGGCTCTTGGTCCAATGGTAGTTGATCGGTCCCGCGGGCAGTTCGACGAGCGTCTCGCCCGGTGCATCGATACGGGTCTGCCCCGGGCTATAGGGAAAGCGCAGCACGGCATCGGTATTGGCGACGTAGAAGTGATCGCCTACCAGCGCCATGCCGAAGGGCGAATTCAGGCCCTCGAGGAAGGTCGAACGCGAATCCGCCACGCCGTCGTCGTCGCTATCGCGCAACAGCGTGATGCGATTGGCGCTCTTGCCGCCCGAGCCCGCCTGCTTCATCACCCACTGGGTGATCCAGGCGACGAGGCCACCGGACTCCTTGGGTGGACTATCGGTTTCGGCGACCAGCACGTCGCCATTGGGCAGCACGTAGATCCAGCGTGGATGATCCAGCCCCTCGGCGAACGCCGTCACCTCGGTCCCCGCCGCAGCCCGCGGCGTGACACCCCGCGGCCAGCCCTTGGCCGGGGCGATATTGACCGTGGGGATCAGCGATTCGTCGGGTGCCGGCAGCGCCGGGTCAGGCCCCGTGCCGGCCGAGACCGGCAATTGGGCGACATCGCCACAGGCGACCAACGTCAACGCCAGGCATCCGCCAGCGAGCAGTCTAAACCAGTACATAGCGGCATCCTCGTACGCTATTCATCGAACCGAAACCCCGGCCATGCGGCAAACTAGCCGGTACGCCATGCTCGCCAGCCCGACATGGCCGAGGCAACGTGAGACCTGGCCTCTGCGCTGAAACCCGGTATGATCGGAGTGCACCATTATTTTTCATGCGGAGCGGACACCACGAGCAATCATTCTTACCAAGCCAGCACCGGAGGTTCTCATGAAGGTATACAGACCTGAATGGCAGTGCACGTTTAACGTAAACGAAGGCGCGGAAGAATCGGCCAACCTAAAAGAGCGCGTCGCCTGGTTCATTCGCGCGCTTGCCGACAAGCTGGACGGTGGCGGTAGAACGCTCAAGATCGATTGCACCATCTCCCCGCAGGTGAGCCGACAGGATATCGACAGCTGCCTGGGCAAGGGCTTCGAAGTCGCCCAGGGGTTGCTCACCCAACTCGCACATCAGGCCGCCTGCGAAGACGTCATGCGTCATGCCAAGGCGGACCTGTTCGAGGAAGGTTGTCAGCGCCAGCGGTAGATCGCCGCGCCAGCGGCATATCGGTCTTGAGCGCACGTAGCGCAGGCATCGCACCCCACTCGGCCCTGGCCGGATGGGGTGTTTTTCTGACGGCCCGCCAGCGGGGCGCCACCACGATCGGCTACTGATCGCGCCTTCGCCGCGTTACCATCGCCGATTCATGTCCAGCCCAAGCGATTGCCATGCCGATTATCAACAGCATCGTTCACCGTATCGACAAGTCCTCGAGCGATCAGCCCGCTACGCTCGCGGCTGCCGATGAAGCCCTGTCCGCGTCGCCGGCACTGGACGAGATGCTGGCGAGTCTGAAAGACAGCTACCATGCCAAGACCAAGGCCTGGGGGTATTTCGCCGATGCCGCCACGGCGCACACGCTCGGTGCCGCGCTCGCCCGCCACCTGGAAGGCGACACGGCGGACGAACAGACGTTCGTCGCCTTTACCCGACAGGCGGCGGAGAGCCTCAAGACGCTGGTCGACGATCACCTACCCGTGGGCGGCCATCTGCTGTTCGCCCATACCCGCCAGGGCGACGCCGAACATTTGACCCTGGCCCTGCTGCACCATCGCGAGGGCTACGCTATCGACGCCTCGCTCGGCGTCGTCCCGGTGCGCCAGCTCAACCTCGGTCAGTTGACCCTGGCGGCGCGGGTCGATCTCACCCAGATGCAGGCCGGCACCTCGCGCCAGTACGTGTCGTACAACAAGGATCGCGGCGGCAAGAAGCTCGCCGAGGGTTTTCGCGACTGGCTGGGCTGCGAAGAGGGCGTGGACGCCAGCAGCGAGACGCGCACCCTGCTCAAGGCCTTCAGCGATTACGTCGAGAGCGAGGACCTGCCCGAGGCGCAGAGCCGCGAGAAGACCGACGCGCTGATCGACTACGCCAACGGCCAGGCCCGCAGCGGCGAGCCGATCACCCTAGACCAGCTCTCGGAGCTGGTCGACGAGCAGCAGCCCAAGGCCTTCTACGACTACATCCGCAATCAGGACTACGGTCTGTCGCCGGAGATCCCGCCGGACAAGCGCACCCTGCAGCAGTTCCGGCGCTTCACCGGCCGCGCCAGCGGCGTCTCGATCAGCTTCGACTCCCACCTGCTGGGCGACAGCATCGAATACGACGCCCAGCAGGACCGGCTGATCATCAAGAAGGTGCCCGGCCAGTTGCGGGACCAGATCAAGCAGCGCCGCGAATGAATTCCACCCTCGCCGTCATGCAGCCCAAAAGCCTGGCTTCGGGTCGTCGGTTTCCTTGGATCATCGTCCACGGCCACATGGCGCCTTTGCATTGGCGGTGCGAATTCAAGATCCTGCTCATGGAGTCGTTAATACTATTGACTGAGCAAGCGCCAACGCCCGTGCCCTTGCTCGGTTGCACCTCGGCCCAAACGGGCGATAGACAGACCGGACCGGCTTTCGCAAAGTCGGCGCGAAGGCGGAGAAGAACAAGAGATGGATAGCGCCATTCTGGATAGAGCCACTCTGGATAGAGCCCCTATGTCGATTGAACTGCCCAACGACACCGCCATGTCGCCCTCGGCGCTCGGCGACGCCGCGAACGGCGCTTCCGCCGCCGAAACGGCCCTCGCCGGCCGGCTGGCACGCGCCAAGGCCAATCTCGACCGGCTGGAGCGCGACGTCGCCTCGAAGGATCACAGCGCACTGGCGGCGGCGCGGGTCGAATTCGCCCTGGCCTCGCGAGCGCTGGCCGACGAACTCGTCGCCCGCGGGCTACACGCAACGCCCCACGGCGCCTGAAGCGAGACACCGCTCGGCGTGACGCCGGCAATCCCCGAATGCGCCTAGCCTCCCCGGCTAGTCTCCCAGATAGCGCGCCTCGACGATGCCCGTCAGTTCGTCGGCGGGGATGCGAAGCTCCGGTTGCCCCGCGGCATAGGGCGCGATCTCGTAGACGTTGTAGTGGATGACCCAGGCTTCCTCGAGCGGGGCGACGTTCAGCGTGTCGCTCAACGGCCAGTCGTCGGCGAAGGATTCGTCGGCGCCCGTTTGCTGCAGCCAGCGCCGGTGGGCCCGACTCAGTGCCTCGCGAAACGCCGCCTCGCGGCCGTCCATGAGCATGTCCTCGGCGTTCACGACGCGCCCCAGGCGTTCGTCGATGACCATGAACGAGGTCAACGGCAGGCCGTGGGCCTGGCCGGTCTGATAGACATAACTATCGAGTTCGACGATCAGCAGGTCGTCGTGCCGCGCGTAGACGCTCGCCTCGAGCCGCGCCTGGCTGGCGGCGTTCAGTTCGGGCACCAGCCGGCGGCTGGCCTCGGCCTGAGCCATGAAGGCCTGGGCAAAACCCTCCCAGGATTCGGCCGGACGCTGCTCGCCATTGTCGATGCCCAACGCCATGGTGAGCAGATGGCGACGCAGCCGGTCGCTCAACGCCGGCGATGCGGGAAAGCGTAACGCGCTGATCGTCACCGTGGCGCAGCGCGCCGGCAGACAGTCCGACTCGGTGAAGCTCGCCTCGACCGGCTCGTAAGCGATGCCCCTGTCGCCATTACCTGCGGTACCCGGGGCCTGGCATCCGTACAGGGCCAGTCCCACGCCCAGCAGGACCGCGTGTCGCAAGCTCGTGGTCATGAAGCACTCTCCCTTCTTTCACCGATTTTTCTGCCCTGGCCCGCCCTCACGCGCCGTTCTTTCACCGTCACGGGCCGGCCTACGCATCCTCGTAAAGGCATGGCGTGATAACCGATTCAAGGGCAGCGCAGCCATGATGGCACGATCGTCTCATTCAGGCCGCCAATGTCGCCGATCTAGCAATAAGTTGCCGGCACCGGCAAAGCTGGTTACTATCCCAACGCCAACCGGCCCCTCATCGCATCGATGGACGCAAGACTCGCTAGCCGAGCACAATGAGGCAAAACCATGGGAAGCCAATCCCGCCCGTTTCTCCGCTGCTGCCTGGCAGCCCTGATCCTGACCGGCTCGGTCGGAATCGCCCAGGCCAGCGACGCCGCCGGCAAGACCCAACGAGGCATCGCCTCCTACTACAGCGACAGCCTGCAGGGCGCCAGTACCGCCAGCGGCGATACGTTCGACCAGCAGGCGCTGACGGCGGCGCACCCGGACCTGCCCTTCGGCACCAAGGTCCTGGTTTCGCGAGCCGATACCGGCCAGACCGTCGAAGTACTGATCAACGACCGCGGCCCCTTCGTCGAGGGCCGAATCATCGATCTCTCCAAGCGAGCCGCCAAGAAACTCGGCATGCTCAAGCGCGGTACGGCGCCGGTATTGATCACCCAGATAAACTGACGCCGCGATAGTTCGGTAGTCCTAGCGCGACCAGCGGAGCGCCGCACAGGCCCTGGCCTGCAGCCGCTCCAGTGCTCGTGGCCGATGAAAGCTTTCGTGGCTACGAAACACAGCGCCCGGCACCAGAAATGGTGCCGGGCGTCGTGGTTTTCGCCGATCGCGTGTCACTACGCCGGGTTCAGCCCTGCGCCTCGAGCTTGTCCTGCGTTTTCAGCTCGAAATCGCTGGCGTCGTGACGCTCATGGAGCTGGGTCTCCGGCTCGCCGAAGGTGCGGTTGACCATGCGTCCACGCTGAACCGCCGGGCGGGCGTCGATCTCCTCGGCCCAGCGCAGCACGTTCGTGTACTCCTGCACCTGCAGGAACTCCGCCGCATCGTAGAGCCGCCCCAGCACCAACTGGCCGTACCATGCCCAGTTGGCGATATCGGCGATGGTGTATTCGTCACCGGCCAGATAGCGACTCTCGGCCAGCCGACGGTCGAGCACGTCGAGCTGGCGCTTGGCCTCCATGGCGTAGCGGTCGATGGGGTACTCGAGCTTCTCCGGTGCATAGGCATAGAAGTGGCCGAAGCCGCCGCCCAGGAACGGCGCGCTGCCCATCTGCCAGAACAGCCAGTTGAGGGTCTCGGTGCGCGCGGCATGCGCCTTGGGCAGGAAGGCGTCGAACTTCTCGGCGAGATACAGCAGAATCGAACCGGACTCGAACACCCGGGTCGGCTCCGGCGTGCTGTGATCCATCAGCGCCGGGATCTTGGAATTGGGATTGACGGCCACGAAGCCGCTGCCGAACTGATCGCCGTCGCCGATCTGGATCGGCCAGGCATCGTACTCGGCGCCTTCATGGCCGAGCGCCAGCAACTCCTCGAACATCACCCCGGCCTTGACCCCGTTGGGCGTGGCCAGCGAATAGAGCTGGAACGGGTGCTTGCCGACCGGCAGCTCCTTGTCGTGGGTCGCCCCGGCGATCGGCCGGTTGACGCTGGCGAACTTGCCGCCGTTTTCCTTTTCCCAGGTCCAGATCTTCGGCGGGGTATACGCGTTTTCCTGATTCATGGAAACTCCTTGCTGATGACGTCCCGGCAGGCCGACCCAGGCGATTGCCCGAGGCCGGCGACCGGCCTGCCCACCAAGATAGCCTAGTAATTATTAACATTCGACCATAAGCGACCGACTCAATCGCTGTAGACCCCCGCCGCGCCGGACTGGGCGAAGGCCCAGCACTCATGGATGTCCGCGGCCAGCGTGCGCCCCTCGGACAGCGGCGGCAGATCGTCGAGGGCGAAGAAGTCGGCGGCGTCGGTCTCGTTGTTGGCGACGAACTCCCCGCCCCGGTGATCGCACAGGTAGAACAGCTTGTAGATATGATCCGGCGACACCGGCGTGTAGGGATGCAGGCTACGGTCCTTGAGCATGGCGAGGCGTGGGTTGTCGGCGCGATGCCCCGACTCCTCGACGATCTCGCGCAGCACGCAGGACGACGGCCCCTCGTTGACGTCCGCCCAGCCGCCCGGCAATGCCCAGCGGCCATCCTTGATCTCGCGTACCAGCAGCACCCGGCCGTGCTCGAACACCGCACCGCGCACGTCCACCTTGGGCGTGGCGTAACCGGCATCGGGAATGATGAAGTTCTCGACCCGCTCGACGGGCACCTCGGCGAGCACGGCAAACATCCGGTTGGTCAGCGTCTCGAGCTGCCGGTAGCGCTCGAGTTCATACTTGTTGGTGGTGTAGGTCTGGCCCGTCTGAGCGATCGAGCGTAGCTGTTTAGCGAAGGTGATCCAGTCGTGTGACATGTCGTGCATCCCGCAATGAAAACGTGATATCCATGAACTTCGATCGGCGCCGCTCCTATGCCTGCTTCAGCCGTGAGCTGGAACACGTCGGGAGGCACTTAAAGATTGCGGTTCATGCAACGCATTCTCAAGCCTGGAGCCGTCGCGCCCACCGAAAAGGCCAGAAACCCACGCTATTTGAGTGTCGTGACGAGAACCATGCGCATGTCCTATCCGCCAAATCCACCGCTGCGTGTCGGTTTCATCCTATTGCCGCTGTTTACCATGAACGCCTTTGCCGGTTTCATCGACTCATTGCGACTCGCCGCCGACACGGGAGGGCGCAGCCGCCAGATCCACTGCAGTTGGCAGATCATGGGGCCGGGGCCGGTCACTTCTAGCTGTGGCCTCGAAGCGCACCCGCAGTCTCCGTACCGTGAGCCGGCGCTCTTCACCCACATTGCGATATGCGGCGGCAATAACTATCTCGACCCGCATGAGGACAAGGCCCTCAGCCATTATCTCCGGGACGCGTCCAGGCAGGGCGTCAAACTGGTCGGCGTATGCACCGGCACCTTCGCCATCGCCCGGGCGGGACTGCTCGGTGGACAGCGTGTCTGCGTACACTGGAACGTGATCAACGATTTCCGTCAGCAATTCCCGCAAATCGACGCCACCCCCGACAGGCTGTTCCTGCAATCGGCCCGCGTCATCACCTGTGCCGGTTCGTCGGGCGCCACCGACATGGCGCTGCACCTGATCCGGCGGGAATGCGGGCCCGACAAGGCTCAGCAGGCCATTCGTCACATGATGCTGAACGGCATGCGTACCTCCAACTCCCCACAAACTCACTTCTTCGAGGCCATCAGCGAGATTCGCGACGAACGCGTGCGAGTCGCCGTGCTGACCATGGAACAATCGCTCAATACGCGAATGGACAGCCAAGAACTGGCCGAGCGCATCAACTTGAGCCCACGCCAGCTGGATCGCCTGTTTCAGCGTGAGATGGGTACCACGCCCATGCGCTACTTCAAGACCATGCGGCTGCGCTATGCCGAATGGCTGCTGCACCACACCGACAGTTCGATCGCCGAGATCGCCGCCGATTGCGGCTTTTCCGACGCCGCCCACCTTGCGCGTGATTTCTCGACGCATTACGGCCATAGCCCCAGACAAGCTCGCCGGATCAGCCTGCCCCGCGACGAGTCGGTCGTCCTCTCCTGAGCCAGCGGGTGCTTTTCGAGCGCCTAGCGTCCTGAATATTCAACTTCGCGTCTTGAACGTTCTATATCGCGTGCCGGGACCGCCTTACGCTAGGGCCACGTGACCGATCACGTTTGTGACCCTACTCCCTCAACAACAATCCTGGAGCGTCACCATGAAGCACCTCCTGCCCATGCGATTATTCACTGCGGTAACCCTGGGTATCGGCTTCGTCGTCCCCGCCGCAGCCGCCGAACTCAGCCTCAAGGCCGCCACTATCGGTAGCCAGCAAGGGATCCAGATGTCGGGGCTCACCGCACTCTCGGAACATGTGGCCGAAGCCACCGGGGGCAACGTGGAGATCGACCTGTTCCACTCCGGCTCTCTAGGCGATCAGATCAGCAATATCGAGTCCCTGGATACCCGGACGCTGGATATCGCCACCATCGAAACCCCGATCACCACGATCGACGAGGACATGGGCTTGCTGTCGCTGCCCTACCTGTTTCGCGACCGCGAACATGTCGCGAACGTGCTGAATGGAGAGCTCGGCGACACGCTCAAGAGCCGCCTCAACGAGCAGGGCTACCGCGTCATCGGCTTCTACGAGGGCGGCTTTCGTCATATCACCAACAACAGTCATGCCATCGAAACGCCCGATGACCTGAGCGGCTTGCGCATCCGCACCCCGGGGAGCCGCCAGCGCGTCGAGATGTTCAACGCCTATGGTGCCAACGCTTCGCCCCTGCCCTACCCGGAGCTTTACTCCGCCCTGCAAACCGGTGTCTTCGACGGCCAGGAAAATCCCCTGGTCGAGGTCGAAGCCAGTCGCTTCTACGAGGTCCAGGACTATCTCTCGCTCTCGGGGCATGTCTACACCGTCGGCTTTCTGCTGATGAACGAGGAACGCTTCCAGGATCTTCCCGAATCGGCGCGGAAGGCGCTGCTGGAAGGCGGAGCCAAGGCTTTCGACGCGACCGTCGCCTTCGGCGAAAGTGCCGACCAGCGTGTCATCGAGCTGGTCGAGAAAAACGGCATGCAGGTCAACGAGGTCGACACCGACGCGTTCATCGAAGCCTCCAAGCCGCTCTGGGACTCATTCACCGAAGACATGTCGGACGATGCCCGCGAGTTGGTCGAGCGCATCGCCAGCCATCCCTGATCGACGCCGTCCCTCTTCTGGCGGGCCCGCCCGGCCCGCCATCCCATCGGGAGCCTCACAATGCTTGATCGTCTTTTCGAAGCGGTCGCGGCACTTCTGTTGTCTGCCATCACCCTGTTGGCCCTGGCCGCCGTGGTCGCACGCTACGTACTGAATGCCTCGCTGTCGTGGAGCGCCGAAGTGCTGGTGGGCCTGCTGGTCTACGTCACCTTCTTCTGCGGCTACCTTGCCCTGCGCCAGGGCGCTCATCTGCGCATCGATGTAATCGCCGCCCTCCTGCCAAGCCGCGGTCAATGGTGGTTGTTCTTCGTCAACCAGGCGCTGATCGGCGTGGTGTGCATGGTCATGCTGATCTGGGGAATCGAGCAGACACTGACCTTCGCGAACCGTAGCACGCTGATGCTGGGCGCTCCCCAGTGGCTGTTCTACTGCGCCGTGCCGATAGCCGGGGCCGGCATGCTGCTCGAGCTCATTCGTCAATGCATCGCCGCCGTCAGGGCCAAGGTGCCTCCCTATGACGCCGTTCACCAGGCCGCGCTGGAGGAGTCCTCGCCATGATCCTGCTGTTCATCCTGCTGGCCCTGCTGATGCTGATCGGCCTGGCGATGCCCATCGCCTTCGCCCTTACACTCGTGTCGATCTGCGTACTGGCCTACTCGGGCATCGACATGCTGATGCTGGTTCAGCGCATGTATCGCGGTACCGAATCCTTCCCGCTGCTGGCGGTACCGCTGTTCATCCTGGCCGGCCAGATCATGAACCACAGCGGCATCTCGGCACGCTTGATCGATCTGGCCCGCGCCATGGTCGGCGCCATTCGCGGCGGACTGGCCGCGGTCAACATCCTGACTTCGATGTTCTTCGCCGGCATGAGCGGCACCTCGATGTCGGATACCGCCGCCGTCGGCGGGGTGATGATCCCGCAGATGGTCAAGCGCGGCTATTCGGCGCCTTTCACTGCGGCCGTCACCGCCTCGTCGTCGACCATCGGCATCATCATCCCGCCCAGCGTGCCCATGGTGCTGCTGAGCGCCTACATGGGCCTGTCGACGGGGGCGTTGTTCGCCGCCGGGTTGATCGCGGGTATCCTCACCGCTGTCGGCTTGATGCTGATGGCCTGGTGGATATCGGTGAAACGCCAGTATCCGGTGGAATCGGCCTTTTCGCTCGCGGCGCTCGGCAAGACCTTCATCCGCGCCCTGCCGGCCCTGATGATGCCGTTCATCATTCTCGGCGGCATCCTGGGAGGCATCTTCACGCCCACCGAGGCCTCGGCCATCGCCGTGGCCTACGGCATCCTCGCCGGCTCACTGCTGTACCGGTCGTTGTCGCTGCGTGCCATCTACCGGGCGCTGGTGGAGAGCGCCGTGCTGACCGGCGCGGTCATGTTCGTCACCGCCGCTGCGCATACCCTTGGCTATACCTTCACCTACCAAGGGCTTGGCGAACTCGTCCTGGGGCCTGTTGCCGCGCTCGATCTGGGACCGATCGGCTTCCTGTTGATGCTCAGCCTGGTGCTGATCATCGCCGGCACCTTCCTCGACGGCATCGCCATGATGTTCATCGTCGTGCCGCTGTTCCTGCCCAGCGTGCAACTGCTGGGCATCGAACCGCTGCAGTTCGCCATGGTGGTGATCCTGTGCTGGGGCATCGGCCAGCAGACGCCCCCGGTGGGTGCGGCGCTGTTCATAACCAGCGTGATCGCCAAGGTGGACGTGATCCGCATCACCTACGCCAATCTGCCCTTCATCGCCGTGATGCTGTTCGTGCTGCTCGCCGTCATCGTCTGGCCCGAGGGCCTGGTCATGAGTGTGCCCCGCTTGTTCGGTCTTTAGCGGCCAGCCATTCGAAGCACGTATGAAAACTCGCTCACAACCGCAGTAGCCCACACAGGAAACGCTTCATGAACAACCAACAGTTCCTCGATGTCATCTACACCCACACCGAAGGCGAGCCCACCTGCATCATCCATGGCGGCATCCCCTACCCTTTCGGGGGCGACATACTGGACAAGCGCCGCTATCTGCAGCAACACCACGACCACGTGCGCACGAGCCTGATGCGCGAGCCGCGCGGCCATCAGCACATGTTCGGGGTGTTTCTCACGCCCCCTTCCGACGCCGAGCACGATGCCGGCATGCTGTGGATCGACGGCGAGCAGTTCGTCGACATGTGCGGCCACGGCACCATCGCCCTTTCCATGGCCATGGTCGCCCACCGGCTGGCCCCACCACCACGGGAGGACGGCATCAGCCGCATCCGCTTCGAGACCACCGCCGGCACCGTGGTTTCGGAAGTCAAAGCCGATTCCGACAAGGTGCACTGGACCCGCTTCGAGAACGTGCCCGCGTTCGTCATGGAGCAGGATATTCCGGTCGAGGTGCCCGGCCTCGGCACGCTCAAGGCCGACCTGGTATTCGGCGGCAACTTCTTCGCGATCATCCGCGTGCCTTCGGACAAGCAGCCCATCTGCGCCGAGAACGGCAGCTTCTTCTCCCATGCCGGCGAAGCCGTGAAGGCAGCGCTCAACAAGCGCATGGAGATTAGTCACCCGACCCGCCCGCACATCCACGGCCTTAACTTCGTCACCTTCTGGCACGAAGGTTCTCAGCCCGACTCGCTCTACCGCAACGTGCACGTGTTCTCCGGCGGCAAGCTCGACCGCTCCCCCGGCGGCACCGGCACCAGCGCGATGATGGCCATGTTCCATGCCCGCGACGAACTGGAGGTCGGTCGGCCCATCTATTCCGAAGGCCTGCTCGGTAGCGGTCGCTTTACCGGCGAGATCCTTGGCGAAACGGAAATCGGCGGCTACCGGGCGATTCGTCCCAGCGTGCAAGGCACCGCCGAGCTGGTCGGTTACGCCAAGTGGCTGATCGACGAGCGGGATCCGGTGGGACGCGGGTTCGTGATTCGCTGACCCGCTCCTGCACCGAGGCCACCACCTCCGGCAATCGGGGGTGGTGTCGATGCCTGCAGGTACGTCGCGTCCTGCTCCCCGCCAGTCAGCATCGGCTCCTTCCGACAAATGAGCTATCACGATGGCTGCAGATCGGCCTGCATATCCGTATTCTGAAGCCTATTCACTGGATGACAGGGACACAGGCGATGACGGAACGCACGATCGATTGCTGGCTCACCGACATGGATGGCGTACTGATCCGCGAGGACCACGCCCTGCCCGGCGCGGCCGAGCTGATCGAGCAGTGGCGCACGGCGGGCACGCCGTTTCTGGTGCTCACCAACAATTCCATCTACACGCCGCGCGATCTGAGCGCCCGCCTGGCGCGCGTCGGCCTCGATGTGCCCGAGGACCGCCTGTGGACCTCGGCGCTGGCCACCGCTGCCTTCCTGCGTGACCAGGCCCCCGGCGGCTCGGCGTTCGTGATCGGCGAAGCGGGGCTGACCACGGCGATTCACGAGGCCGGCTTCGTGATGACCGATGTCGCCCCCGACTTCGTGGTGCTCGGCGAGACCCGCACTTATTCCTTCGAGGCGATCACCCGGGCGATCCGGCTAATCAACGATGGCGCGCGCTTCATCGCCACCAATCCCGACGTCACCGGGCCCAGCCCCGAAGGGCCGCTGCCCGCCACCGGCTCGGTGGCGGCGCTGATCACCGCCGCCACCAAGCGCGAGCCCTACTACGTCGGCAAGCCCAATCCGATGATGTTCCGCTCGGCGATGAACAAGCTGGGCACGCATTCGGAGCGCACCGGGATGATCGGCGACCGCATGGATACCGACGTGATCGCCGGCATCGAGGCCGGCCTGCACACGGTGCTGGTGCTGAGCGGCATTTCCACAAAGGCGGATATCCAGAACTACCCCTTCCGTCCGCGGGAAATCCTCGACTCGGTGGCGGACCTGCTGGCCTAGTTCAAGACGCCACGCTCTTCAGGCGAGATAGCGGCGAAACCAGTCGATCGTCCGCGACCAGGCGAGCTCGGCCGCCCGTTCGTCGTAGCGCGGCGTCGAGTCGTTGTGGAAGCCGTGGTTGGCCCCTGCGTAGATATACGCCTCGTAGACCTTGTCGTGCGCCTTCAGGGCGGCCTCGTAGGCGGGCCAGCCTTCGTTGATCCGGGTATCCAGCTCGGCGTAGTGGATGAGTAGCGGCGCCTGGATGCGCGCCACGTCCTCGGCGGCGGGCTGGCGGCCATAGAACGGCACCGCCGCGCCGAGTTCGGGGTAGGCCACCGCGGCGGCATTGGCGACGCCGCCGCCATAGCAGAACCCGGTGATGCCGACCTTGCCGGTGGTCGCCTCGTACGCCATCAGGAACTCGACCGCGGCGAAGAAATCGTTCATCAGCTTCTCGGGATCGACCTGCTGCTGCAGCGCACGGCCCTCGTCGTCGTTGCCCGGGTAGCCGCCGACGGGGCTCAGGCCATCGGGCGCCAAAGCGACGAATCCCGCCTTGGCGACACGCCGTGCGACGTCCTCGATGTAGGGATTGAGCCCGCGATTCTCGTGCACCACCACCACCCCGGGCACCGGTCCTTCCACCCGCGTCGGACGAACCAGATAGCCGCGCACCTCGCCATGGCCGTTCGGCGACGGGTAGACGATGTATTCCGGCAGGATATCGGGGTCGGTGAACGCCACCTGCTCGGCCAGTGCATAATTGGGACTCAACGCAGCCAGCATGGACACCGCGGCCACGCTACCCACGAATTGGCCGGCGCGGTCGAGAAAGTCACGCCGGCTGATCCGCCCATGGACGTAGTAGTCGTAGAGTTCGAGCAGTTTGGGAGGAAAGTCCTTCGCGGTAAGACGGCTCATCGGCTCATCTCCGATCGCGCCCGGGCGATGCGCGCCAGGCCCTGACATCAATTTGGCACAGCTGTCTCGCCTTCGCCCAGCGGCTCGCCAGTCGTCTCGCCTCCCTTGCGCTGCAAGCGCTATGCTCGCTGAAGGCGCGCTTACCTGCCGGCCCCCGGCTGTAAACGATCGCACGCGACAAAATATTTCATGACGCATGTCACAACCGGCTCCTCAGGTTCGTCTTGTCTATGTAATCCCCATGTATATAGACACGGAGCCAAACGATGAAACCGAGAATGAACGCCTTTAGCGCCGCCCCCGAGGCCATGAAGGCCATGCTGGCCTTCGAGAACGCCGTCAAAAAGGCCGGCCTGGAGCCCAGGCTCTGCGAACTGATCAAGATTCGCGCATCGCAGATCAACGGCTGTGCATTCTGTCTGCACATGCACAGCCGCGACGCACGCGCCGCCGAGGAGAGCGAGGAGCGCCTCTACCTGCTTTCGGCATGGCGGGAGTCGCCGCTCTACAGCGACCGCGAGCGTGCCGCGCTGGCCTGGACCGAGACGTTGACGCTAGTGGCCGAAACCCATGCGCCTGACGACGTCTATGAGTACGTCCGCCGTCACTTCAGCGAGGAAGAAATGGTCGATCTCACGCTATTGATCGGTGTCATCAATGTCTGGAACCGGCTCGCCGTCGGTTTTCGCAGCGTTCACCCCGTGGCGGCTACGCCCACGCGAGCGGTTGCTTCGTGATCGATGCGCCAGAGCCCGGGGCGCCGGGGCTTTCAAACGATTTCGAGAGTCACCGCGCGCACCTGACCCGGCTTGCCTACCGCATGCTCGGCTCGATCGCCGAGGCCGAGGATGCGGTCCAGGACGGCTACCTGCGCTGGCACGGCCTGGAACGGGCCGACATCGACAATCCCCGCGCCTTTCTGTGCCGAGTGGTGACCCGTCTTTGCCTCGACCGACTCAGGCAGTCCCGCACCCAGCGGGAACGCTATGTCGGCGTCTGGTTGCCCGAACCGCTGGTCGAGGAGTGGTCGGTGAACGCACAGCCGGCCGCACTGACCGAGCAGGAGGTCTCGACCGCGTTGATGATGGCCCTCGAGCGCCTGTCGCCGCTGGAGCGCGCCGCCTTCATTCTCCACGATGTCTTCGACATGGCATTCGACGAAGTCGCCACGACCCTGGGTCGCACTGAAGCGTCCTGCAGACAGTTGGCCAGCCGGGCGCGGAACCGGGTCGTTGCCGCCAAACCCCGCTTCACCGTCGATCACCAGGAGGGCACGCGCCTGACCGAGGCCTTCTTCGTCGCGGCCCGCAGTGGCGACGCCACCGGCTTGCAAAGTCTGCTGGCCGCTACCGCAACGTTTCATTCCGACGGCGGTGGGCGCCGCCGGGCGGCGCTGCGCACGATCCGGGGCGCCGACAAGATCGGCCGCTTCTATGCCGGCCTGGCCCGCAAGGGAGCGACCGTCGAGCCGCTGTGGACCCGCCAGGTCAGAATCGACGGCCTGCCCGGCCTGATTTCGGTCGAACACGACGGCACCTTGCAGACCACGGCCTTCCAGCTCGAGGCCGGACGTATCCAGGCAATCTTCATGGTCCGCAATCCCGACAAGCTCCGGCATCTACTGGCGCTGCTGCCTGAGTCGGTCGCTCGTCAGGTCATCCACTGACCCCGCCTCAGTCACCGGTACTCGATGCCGACGACGCCTGTGCGGCCGTCGTATCGATCCGCTCGCCCTCGCTACGGCCGATGATCGCCGTGCCGACCAGATCGCCGGTGACGTTGAGCGCCGTGCAGCCCATGCCGACCAGCGCATCGATGGCGGTCAGCAGCGCCACCGCCTCGATCGGCAATCCGACCTGAGAAAACACCGTGGCGATCATCACGATACCCGCGCCGGGCACGCCGGCGGTACCCACCGAGATCAGGGTGCCCACAGCGACGATCTGCAGCATGCTCGTCCAGTCCAGCGGCATGCCCGCCACGTTGGCGGCGAACACCGCCGAGATGGCGATGCGGATCGCCGCGCCATCCATGTTCAGCGTCGCGCCCAGCGGCAGACTGAAGCCGTAGAGGTTGCGCGGCAGTCCCAGGCGTTGCGCGGCATCGAGTGTCAGCGGCAGCGTGCCCGAGCTGCTCTGGGTGGCGAAGGCGGTGGCCATGGGCGTGCGCGCCTCACGAAAGAAAGCCGCCAGCGGCACGCCGAAGGCCCGCATCAAGCCGACATACACCAGCAGCTGCACCCCCAGGGCCACGTAGAGCACCACGACCATATCGCCGAGTGACAACAGGGTATCGACGCCCTGATTGGCCACGGTACCGGCGACGATGGCGAACACCCCGATCGGCACGTAGTGCAGGATGCCGCCCATCACCTTGAGGGTCACCGCATTGAGCGCCGCGAGCACGCCATAGAGGCGCTCGCCCAGTTCGCCCTGCGACGCGGACCGGCGCAGCCGCGCCAGGGCGAGGCCGAACACCAGCGCGGTGAAGAGGATGCCCAGCAGATCCTGCCCGGCGAAGGCGGCGACGATGTTGTCCGGCACGATACCCAGCACCACCTTGAGGATGCCGGGATTGTCGGGCACCGACACCGAGGCCTCGCTATCCAGCGTCATGCCCTCTCCCGGCGACAGGAGCGTGGCGACCAGCAGTCCCACGACGATGGCCAGCGCCGATGTCGCCAGGTAATAGAGGAACACCTTGCGGCCGAGCCGCCCGAGGCTGCCGGCCTGGCCCTGGTTGACGCCCACCATCAGGGTGAACAGCACGATGGGCAGGATGATGAACTTCAACAGCCGCATCAGCAGATCGCCGAGCGGCGACAGCAGCTCGGCGACCCCCGGCCCGCCGATCAGGCCGACCACCACCCCGAGTACCAGGGCAACGGTCACCCGCAGGATCAGCGAGCTGTCGCGATAGCCGCGCCACAGGGGCGTCACAAAGGATGTCATTTCAGGCCTCCGCCTATGCAAAACGCTACGAACCCGCCGGCGGGGGCCGGGTTCGCAGCGGGTTCGAAATAGCCGCCGTCATAGCGGTTGAAGTGTGTATGGCGACAGATGCTACTGCATGAACGGTGCGCGGGTCAGGCACCCAACGTTATCCCGCCCTCGGCATCGATGGGAAAGTAGGGGTTGTGGGCCACTTCCCAAAGGTGGCCGTCGGGATCGGCGAAATAGCCGGAGTAGCCGCCCCAACTCGTCGCCTGGCCAGGCTTGATCAAGGTAGCGCCTGCGCGCTCCGACTCGGCCAGCACCGCGTCCACATCTTGCGGGCTGCGGGCGTTGTAGGCCAGGGTGATGCCGCCGAACTCGGCTCCCGAGTCGCTGATGCCGGCATCCCTGGCCATCGCTTCGCGGTGATAGAGTGACAGGATCATCCCGTTGAGTTGAAAGAAGACCACTTCGTCTTCCACCGCCTGCCCGACCCGCCAGCCCAGCCCGCGCTCGTAGAAACCTCGTGCCCGCGTCAGATCCGCCACACCCAACGTAACCAGACTCATGCGCTGTTCCATATCGTCACCCCCTGAATAGTAAGAAAAGTGGCTGCACGGTCCTGCGGGAATAGGCGCTCATCGGCGGATTTTGGAGCTACTATATGCTGATGCTTTTGCCCAATCGCCGGACCACCCGCTCGCCGCGCAAGGAGCCCTTCATGCCCGATCGCATCCTCGTGTTCTACGGTTCTTACCGCTCCGATCGCGCCGGCATTCGCCTGGCCGACTACGCCGTGCGCACCCTGCAGGCCCGCGGTTGCGATGCCGAGCTGATCGACGCCAGAAAGCTCGACTTGCCGATGCTCGACCGCATGTACAAGGAGTATCCGCCGGGCGAAGCGCCGGCGACAATGGAAACCCTGGCGGGCAAGATTCGCCAGGCGGACGGCTTCGTCTTCGTCACCGGCGAATACAACTGGGGCATGCAGCCCGGTCTCAAGAACCTGACCGATCACTTCCTCGAGGAATGGTTCTGGCGCCCGGCCGGCATCTTCAGCTATTCCGCCGGGCGCCTCGGGGGGGCGCGCGCCGGCCTGCTATGGCACGGCACGCTCGCCGAGATGGGCATGGTGGTCATCTCCAGCCAGGTCACCGTCGGCCCGATCGCTCAGACCCTGGACGCCGACGGCAACCCCACCGGCGATGCCGGCAAGTCGCTGGAAAGATCCTTCGCGCGCTTCGCCGACGACCTCGCCTGGTGGACGCAAGCCGCCAAGCGCCAGCGGGAGCATGAAGAGCCGCCGTTTTGAGACATCGCCAGCGGTTGGAAATCAGCGCCGTCGTGCATAGCGACCGATCGCAACGCGGGCGGCTGTCGGCAGGTGGCTAAGACGAGGGATGGCTAGGAGCGGCGCTCATCCAATCGCCAGGCCACTTCGACGAACCGCGTCACACCGGCCTCGCGGAAGTTGAGTGAATCCTGGAGCACGTCCTTGCGCGACAGCTCGGTGATTGCATAGCGCTGACCGTAATGGCGCCTCAGTTCCCCCTGCGGCACCGGAAACGGCGGGCCGTCTTTCTCGGCCGGATCGTACTCGAAGGTGATCAATAGCTGCGGCGCGCCAGCGCTCAGCGCCAGGACATGTTCGGTATAGCGGGGCCGCATCGCCGGCGGCAGCGCCACCAGCGCCGCCCGGTCGTAAACCAGATCCACCGAGCCGAGCTCCGCCGCCGTCAGGGCGAAAATATCGCCCTGAAACACCGTCAGCCCGCCGTGACGCCAGCACCGGCCGCCGGCCCACTCGCTCGGTTGCGGGTCGGCGCCGAGCTCCGCGAATAGCTGCGCCACGGCAATCTCGCTCAGTTCGGCGCCGACGACCCGGTAGCCCTGCCCCAGCAGCCAGCCGATATCCAGTGTCTTGCCGCACAGCGGCAGGAAGACTCGCGCATCCGCGGCCAGGCCGAAGCCGGGCAGGTTGCGCTTGAGAACCGGATGCACGAAGGGCAGATGAAAGCCCAATTGATCGTTCTGCCACCGGGACTGCCAGAAAGCGTGTTCCACTGCGCCCCCTCATTTGCCTATGGGAGTTCGAGATAGCCCAACCTGGGCGTAGCGCTGGGATGTTCGCCCACTCTCAAAGCTGGGCCTCGATCGCCAGTTTGTCGATTATCGACCAGACCTCTGTGATCTTGCCGTTCTTGAAGGCGTAGAAGACATTCTCGCTGAAGCGCACTTTCTTGCCGTTCACCGGCAGGCCGAGGAAGCGCCCCTTGGGCGTACAGTGAAAGCCCAGCCGGCTCGCGACGCCTTGCGCGTCAGCGATCAGCAACTGGATCTCGAAACGCAGGTCGGGGATCTCCGAAAAGTCCGTCTCCAGCATCTCGCGGTAACCCGAGAGCCCGATTCGCCGGCCATTGTGGCGCACGTCGTCATCGACGAATGCACCTAGATTCGGCCAATCCTGTTCGTTGAGACACGCGATATAGCCTCGGTAGAGGCCGGGAAGCTCTTGTTCGGTCATGCCATCACCCGTGGTCGAGGAAGCGGAGATCGTGATATTCGAGATTCTAGCGCGCCTGGCGTTCGCGCTCCCGCATGAGGGAGCGAATCCTTTCGGCATCCGCTGCCGTGACCGGGTCATAGACGATCATGCCGAGATCCGTCGGGTGTTGCGGCGCACCGATCTCGAGCGGCTGGAGATGCAGCGAGGTCGTGCGAGCCCAGGAAAACGCCGCCGGTCGCGACCGGCGGCGTGGACTCACTCGCGGTCGGGTCACGCCCGGCCGGGCGGCAATCCCATCTTTTCCAGCGTCAGCGTTTCATCGGCGCGTCCCCAGCCGCCATCGGCGACCTCCTCCACCAGCACCATGGTGTAGGGGCGCACCTCTTCACCGAAATACTCGACGAACAGTGCGGTGGTGCGATGGATGATCTCCTCCTTGCGGGCATGATCGAGGATGCCCTCGGGAAACTTGTAGTTGGCGAATGGCATGGCTATCTCCTTGGAACGAAATGCTCGGGCGAAGCGGCTGAATGGCGGGCGCGCTTACACCATGCCGCCGTTGACGCGCAGGACCTGGCCATTGATCCAGCCGCCCTGCGGTCCGGCCAGAAACGCGACGACGTCGGCGATCTCGTGGGGCTGTCCCAGGCGTTCGAACGGCGCCAGATTGGCGATCGCCTGGACCTGCTCCTCGCTCTTGCCCTCGAAGAACAGCTCGGTGGCTACCGGGCCCGGCGCCACGGCATTGACCGTGATTTTGCGGCCGCGCAGCTCGTTGGCTAGCACCTTGACCAGCCCCTCGACCCCGGCCTTGCTGGCGATATAGGCGCCGTAACCGGGGAATGACTTGCCCAGCACCGACGAGGAGAACGCGATGATACGACCGTCTTCGCTCACGGTTTCGGCGGCCTTGGCCATCACCAGCCAGCTGCCGCGCAGGTTGGTCGCCAGCGTCTTGTCGAGGATCCCGACATTGTCGGTGGTGATCCGGGCCATCTGCATGATCCCGGCATTGTTGATCACCGCGTCGAGCCGGCCGAACGTCGCCAATGTCTGTTCGAACAGCCGGGTGACGGCGTCCGAATCGGCGATGTCGGCCTGCACCGCCAGCCCGCGGCCGCCCTGGGCTTCGATATCGGCGACCACCTGTTCGGCGAGCGCGGTATTGCCGGCGTAGTTGACCACCACCGCGAAGCCGTCGGCGGCCAGCTTGAAAGCGATGTCGCGGCCGATCCCGCGGGAAGCGCCGGTCACCAGGGCGACCTTGTGTGTCGTGTTCGTCATGAGTCGATACCTCTGCAAGTGGACGCGCTCAGTATTGGCGTTCCAATCAGGCAGATAAATCAGCTAATCTGCGAACACTATTCAGCCGAGTTAAACAATTCCAATGGACCGATTCGCTGCGATGACGCTCTTCGTGCGCATCGTCGAAAGCGGCAATTTCACCCGAGCGGCCAATGCGCTGGACATCCCGCGCGCGACCGCCACCCTGGCCATCCAGCAACTGGAGCGCCGACTGGGCGTACGCCTGCTGGAGCGCACCACCCGGCAGGTACGCCCCACGCCCGAGGGCCAGACCTTCTACGCACGCTGCATACAGCTGTTGGCGGAACTCGAGGACGCCGAAGCCACCCTCCAGCCGGTAGCCAGCAATCCGGCCGGCGTCCTGCGCGTCGAGATGCACGGCACCCACGCCAGCCAGATCGTGCTGCCTCGCATCGATGAGTTCCATGCCCGCTATCCCCGGCTCGAACTGGTGATCACCAGCGGCGACCGGCTCGTCGATCTGGTCGGCGAAGGCGTCGACTGCGCCATACGTGGTGGTACCCCCCGCGACTCCACGCTGGTCACGCGACGCCTGGCCGACTTTCCCCAGGTGATCTGCGCCAGCCCCGCTTACCTCGCAAGGATGGGCACGCCACAGACGCCGGAAGCGCTACGCGATCATCACGCCGTCCGCTTCGTATCGGGAGACAGGGCGCCGGACGCCGAGCTGGAGCTGATGATCGGAGGGCAGGTCCGTGCCTTCGCCGCCGGTGGCTGGCTGACCGTCAACGACGCCGAGAACTACGTCGTCAGCGCGCTCAAGGGCTGCGGGCTGATTCAGGTGCCCCGCTTCCATCTCGAGCAAGCGTTGGACAGAGGGGACCTGGTTGAAGTGCTCGCCGAATGGGAGAAACCCAGGCTGCCGATTCATCTGGTCTATCCCCACCGCAGGCAGCTCTCGCCGCGGGTCCGGGTCTTTCTCGACTGGCTGGTCGCGGTCTATGCAGAACGCTTCGGCGACAGTCGCCCGCGGGGCAATGCGTAAAGCGTGTCCTGGCGCACCGGTTGGCGAACGTGGCTGGCGAGTGCCTTAGCGACCGCGAGGCAGGTTGAGCGTGACCAGCGAGACCCCCACGATCACCACCGCGGCGCCGACCATCTGGCTGAGCGTGATGGGCGTGCCCAGCAGCCAGTAACCCAGCAGCATGGTCGCCACCGGCAGCAGGTTGAGCGAGGTAGCCGTGCGGCTCGGGCCGACCAGCAGCAAGGCGCGGTTGTAGCAGACCAGCGCAACCAGCGAGGGGCCGATCCCCAGATACAGCACCGTCGCCAACGACGCGCCGTCGAGGTGCCAGACGGTATCCAAGAGCCAGTTCTCCAGCAGCGCCAGCGGGACGAGAAACGCCACCGCGATGCCGGTCATGGGCACCAGCGAGGCGTAGAACGGAATCCGCCCCAGCCATTGACGAACCGCCAGCATGTAGAGCACCCAGGAAGCGACGGCGCCGCCCACGAAGGCATCGCCCACCCGCAGGTGGTGCAAGATGCCCAGCGGCTCGCCGTCCGTGACCACCCAGGCGGCGCCGAACGCGGACATGACGATGCCCGCCCATTTCACACCGCCGAGCCGCTCGCGGAAAAACAGCGCCATGACCAGCGCCGTCACGGCCGGGATCATGCTCTCCAGCACCGCCACGTTGGTGGACTCGCTCGTTTGCAGCGCGGAATAGAGGGTGGCGTTGAACAGCGCCATCCCGGTGATAGCCATCGCCGTCAACGCCTTGGCCTGCCGCCGCAGAACGTCGCGCTGCCGCCAGGCCGCGCGGCCGAAAAGCGCCAGCACGGCGATGAAGGCCACCAGCATTCGCGCCAGGCTGAGCGTCAGCGGCGGCAGGCTCGCCGTGGCCAGCTTACCCACCAGCAGGTTGCCGGCGAACAGCAGGACGACGATACATAGATACAAAATGGCGCGAACGGTCACGAGAGCTACCCCAACCAACGAAGCTAGTAACGGTAGTGACTCTTCATGGGCGGGGCAACCGGCCAGGCTCGCTTGGGTACGTCACCCTCCTGCGCCGGGGCATCTCGGTGCAGGGGGACGACACGACACTCGCGCGTCTTCACATGCTCACAGCCCGAACATCAGCGAGCGATGCGCCGCCACTCCGGCCATCGCGCCATCCGCCACGGCGAAGGTGACCGAGCCCGCCGCGCGGGCTACGTCGCCGCAGGCGAAGATGCCGGGAATCGAGCTCGCCTGCATCGCATCGGTCTTGACCACTTCGCCCATCGGCGTCTCCTCCAGCGCGCAGCCGATCCGGGTTGCCAGCGGGCCGAGCCGGATGCGCGGCGCCACGAACAGGCCGGAAAGCGCAAAGACCCGACCGTCGCGCATCACGATCTCGACCCCCGCGCTCGAACCTTCCCGCCCGGCGAGGCATTCCACCGCGCCCCGCTCGACCCGCGTGGCGCGTGCCTCGAGCTGGGCCAGTTGATCGGCGTCGGGCTCGAAGACGTCGTTGAGAAACAGCGTGGTCTCGCCCCAATCCGGCAGCATCAGGCCGTGATGCAGCGAAAGCTCTGAGGAGGCCAGCACGCCGATGCCGGTCCCACCGAGCTCGTAGCCGTGGCAGTACGGGCAGTGGAAGACGTTCCTGCCCCACTGCTCGGCCAGGCCGGGAACGTCCGGCAACTCATCGCTCACCCCCGTCGCCAGGATGACGCGCCGCGCCTTGACCGTGCGGCCATCGGCCAGCGCCAGCGAGAAGTCGTCCGCCGCGCCGGTGACGGACTCCACCCGCCCCGAGCGCCACTCGACCGTCGCGTACTCCATCAACTGACTGCGACCCTCGGCGGCAATTTCCGCCGGCGGCGTGCCGTCCTGGGTCAGAAAACCGTGCGAGTGGGTGGCGAAGCGATTGCGCGGCTCGCCTGCATCGACGACAAGCACCCGCCGCCGCGCCCGCGCCAGCTGCAACCCCGCCGTCATCCCCGCATAGCTGCCACCGATAATCACTGCATCGAACGTCATGGTCATGGCCTTGCCCTCGATCCGTTCAAATCACAATATGTATCTTTTATTGATACATTAAAAGGCGCAAACGTCAATGCGCCGTTTCAGGGCGGTGCAGGAGGGACGGTCTGAGTAAGGCGGAGGAATCAGTGAGCGGGAAACCGATAGCCATTCCGAGTGGCGATCTCGTCGAACTGAGTCGCCAGTTCGGCCAGCGTGACCGAGCCCAGGCGCGCGATCAGCAGCGCTTCCGCTTCGCGCATGGCGTCGAAGATCGCCGCGTTGACCACCTTCTCGACCGCGCAATCGGGGTTTTCGCGGTCGGTGCCGATGGCGAAGATTCGCGGCCCGCCAACGGCGTTATGCACGTCCAGTAGCGTGACGCGGTTCAGGTCGCAGCCGATCAGCCAGCCGCCGTTACGGCCCTTCTCGGCGCGTACGTAGCCGGCCTTGCGCAGCCCCGCCATGGTCCGCCGCACCACGGCGGCGTTGGTGCCCAGCATCGTCCCGATCTGCTCGGAGCTGATGGGGCGGTCCTGGCGGGCCATGTGCAGCAGCACATGAAGCATGCGGGAAAGGCGGCTATCGGTTCTCAAGGGGACGTGCCTTTGGAAACTGAAGGGGCAGATTAGCATGCCGACATCGCGGCAACAGTGACCTCGATTGAGCCCGCCGGAATTCGTGGGGCATGACGCCGTCGCTCAACCCATCTCGTCACGCGCAAAGCGCTTCAAGCGCACGTCCACGGTCACCGTTAGTGACTCGAGCGCGGCCGCCCTCGCCCGGCCCTCGGCATTGGCGCGATACAGGTGCGGCGTCATCGCCAGCAGATCGGCGATTTGCTCCGCACCGGCGAGCGTCAGCGGGTAGCGAATCGTCTCGATACCAAGCGGCGTGAAGCCCTCCGGCACTGTGGCATCGCCCGAGCGTTCCGGCTTCAGGGTCGGGTAGATGATCTCGCGCAGCTCGAGCAGGTGATCCGGCCCGGCATCGACCTGCAACAGCTCGCCGCCCGGCTTCAGCGCCCGGGCGAACTCGCCATACACGGGGAAACCGAACAGGCATAACAGCCGGTCCAACGTGCCCGGCTGCACGGGCAGCCTGGCGTTGCTGCCCACCACCCAGTTGGCGCGCCTGTCCTGCTTAGCAGCAGTAAGTACCGCCCACTTGGAGATATCCAGCCCCAGCAGCGCCAAGGGTTGCCCGTCATCGGCGGCGGCATCGGCCAGCTCGCGCAGGTAGTAACCCTCCCCGCAGCCGGCATCCAGGCAGCTGGCCGCGGCGTCGGCCGACAGCCCCGCCAGCGCGGCCCGGCCGAGCGCCTCGGCGATCGGCCGGTAATGGCCGGCGGCGAGGAAGCGCTGACGCGCTGCCACCATCTCCTTGCTGTCGCCCGGGTCGCGCGAGCGCTTGTTCTGCACCGGCAGCAGGTGCACGTAGCCCTGGCGCGCGATATCGAAACTGTGGCCACTGGCACAGCGCCACGCGTTGACGCTTTGCTGCAGGGGCTCGCCGTCCAGCGGGCAGGCCAGCGCCTGAAAAGGGGTAATGCTCATGATCGTCGCTGGAATCCTCGCCTGTCAGATACGCAGAACCCGCCGGTTGGCGGGCTCCGATTTCCCTCTACTTTACCTCGCGACAAACGCTGCGTTCCATTCGGCCATCGCGGGTGGCCTTCGTTGGCTATCCGAAGGCTAGCCCGCGCCGTGGCGGGACGAACCTTCGGGACTCTCGACGCGAGCGACATCGTGTTCGCTGATGACCGTCACCTCTCTCGGCCACCACTCGGGGTGGTTGTCGCGGATGAAGGTCATCAACCGCTCACGGACGTTCATTTCGGCGATCCAGCCGGCGAAGGGGTCCGACGTCATCAGATAGCAGACCACCGTCTGGGCCCGCTCGGTCTGCCCCGTCACGTAACAACAAAGCTTATGGTGCTCGATGACGCTGTCCTCCTCCTGCGCGTACTCCAGGAATTTTTCCCTGAGGCACTCGATATCGGCGCTCAAGTGCAGGATCAACTCCAGGCTTCTGCACTCCTTGGTGCTCTTGACCGAAAGATTCTCGAAGGGCTTGGAAACGAAGTACGTGACCGGCACGATCACGCGCCGCTCGTTCCAGCACCTCAGACGGATGAAGGTATAGAAGATGCCCTCCACGTAGCACCACTGGTCTTCGAACATCACCAGATCGCCGATGCGTATGGGCTTCGCCAACGACAACTGAAACGAAGAGAGAATGTTGCCAAGGACGGCCTGGCCGGCAATACCCACCAGTACCGTCAGGACACTGGCCGAGGCCAAAAGGGATATCCCCAGCGACTCGAAGAGCTGGATCTGACTCAGCACGTAAATCGAAACGGCGGTCACCGTGATCAGGATGATGATCCGGCGCAATGCGTAAAGCGTCGTCAGCAGCTTACGCTCGTCCCTGGGCTTGGTGTCGTCGATCTGACCCATGAGGCGCCGCGTCATTCTCAGCATGAGGGTATCGACGAGGCGAAGCGCTACCGTGCCGGCCCCCCAGGCCAGAATGGCTATCAACAGCACTCGAAAGGACGTGGTTACCACGGCCGAGAAAGACACCACATAGTCGAGCAGCATCTGGCTAACCAACGACATGACGATGAGCGCCGCGGGCACCTTGACCCGGCCGGCGAAGATGCTGGGTGCGCCGGAAGGCAGCCAGCGTGCCATCAACCCGAGCAGGTGGTAGGTCGCCCACCCCACCAGGCCAACCACCAGCAGGAAGACCGGGATGGCTATCCATTCCCAGATCTTGAGCACCCCGAACGAGGCCTTGAAGCGCTCGGGGATATATTGCTCCAATAAGGAGGGCCCGTAGTCCTCATACAGCAAAGGGACCGACGAAACGCTATCCGGCATGATCAGCCAGATCGGCTCCTCGTTGCCCACCCGGTATCGGCCCAGGCGGATGTCGTAGATTTCGCCCTTGGCCTTGAGCGATGCCAGCTTGAGATTGCGGCGCGGTTCCCCCGCCTGGGGATGCTGGCCCGACGGGTCCTCGATGGCGGCATCCTGGCGCCCGGGAAGATTGGAAACATCGAGCCACTCGCCACGCTTGAGCACCTCGGACAGCTTTCTGGCTAACTCACCCCCTCGCTCGCGCTGATCCGCCGGGGACAATTCGGAAAGATTTAGGATGTGCGCCGCCGCCTCGAACTTACCGTTCTTGGTCAGGGCCAGAAAGCTCCGTATCGCGTCGCGCGGCGTTATTCGCTTGACTCCCCCGGGGGCTTCGCCCAGCCCCGTGTTCAGCGACTCTACGGAGAACCAGCGCGTCTCCTCGCTCCCCTCGCCCTGCGTTTGCGCCACGCACAGACTGGCAAAAGTGAGCGCTACCGTAGCGACTAGCCACAGTAGCCATGGGCCATTCTTCTTCATACGTCCCTTACCGATTCAGTGGGTCATCCGTGTAGTCCACCTGGCACCGGATCGGTCCCGATCCGGCCGGGCCTGCGCCTGGCGCCTAGCTACCCGGGTCAGTGGCTGATCGCAGTACAGCGCACCGGATATTGCCTCGTCCAGCTTTTGGTGGCCAGCGGCAGGGCGTCGAGCATTACTCGCCTAACAAAAAAGGGCCGGCACTTACACAATGCCGGCCCTTTTCACGAGGCGGTAACATACGGAGGTTCAGTTGAGAGGGCTTCAGCAGCTTGTGAGGCAAGTGGCTCAGCGAGCGGGTGGTTCAGCTAACGGCCAAGGCTACCGCAATAGTGCCATCCCCATTAGGTGGTCAGTAGATTCTGGAGGGCCTGCTTAAGCGCATCCTGGCTAAACGGCTTGGTCAGCTTCGGCAGGTAGGCAGGTAACTGCAGCCGCTCGGTATAGCCCGATGTCAGGATAAGCGGGAGATGCGGCCAGCGTTGCTGGATGGCTTCCGCCAGCTCGGACCCGGTCATCTTGGGCATGGCATGGTCAGTGATGACCAGATCGACGGAGTCGTCCTGCTTGAGGATCTCGATCGCCTCGCTCGCGTCGCTTGCCTCGATGACCTGATGCCCCAGGTCTTCCAGCATTGCAGTCATGCTGAACAGAACCAGGCTGTCATCATCGACGGCCAGTATCTTGAGCGATTGTTCAACCCGTTCTCTCGGTTCGGGCTGCTGCTGTGATTGGAGATCGGCCTGGCCTTCGCTGCTTTCGTGCTTCTTGGCCGGCAACCAGAGTTCAACCGTAGTGCCCTGACCCTTGTGGCTATCGATGTGTAGGCGCCCCGCCAATTGCTCGGCCATACCGTGCACCATGGACAAGCCCAGCCCAGTCCCCTCGCCCAGGTCCTTAGTGGTAAAAAACGGATCCATGGCCTTGGCTTTCGTCGTCTCATCCATGCCTTGCCCCGTATCCGTCACGGCAAGGCGCACATACGGTCCCGGTTCCAAGGCCATGGCGTGGCCCGGCGTAACGATCTCATTATTCGCCGAGAGGATAATATTCCCCCCCTCGGGCATGGCGTCACGCGCATTCACCATCAGATTGAGCAGGGCGAGTTCCAGTTGATTGGGGTCCGCCATAACGGCGTCCAGCTTCATGGAGAAGCGGGTCTCGATATGAATCTGCGGACCCAGTGACCGTTGCAGCATATCCGCCATGCCATGGACCAGCGCCGGCACCTCAAGCGCCTCGGGACGCAGGTCCTGGCTCCGCGCGAAGGTCAACATGCGCTGGGTCAGCGAGACGCCGCGCTGGGCCCCCTTGATGGCATTGTTCAGCAGGCGCGTCGCCTTTGGGTCGTTCTGGAGATGCCCCGCGGCGACATTCAGGCTACCCAATATCACCATCAACAGGTTATTGAAATCGTGGGCGATTCCCCCGGTAAGCTGTCCGAGCGATTCCATCTTCTGCGACTGGAACAGGGCTTCGCGTGCCCGTGCCAGAGCTTTTTGCGTCTCTCTCGACTCGGTAATGTCCCGTGTGACCTTGGCGTACCCGAGCAGCGTGCCATCCTCACTGCGTATGGCATCGATGACCACATGCGCTATGAAAAGGCTCCCGTCCTTGCGCTGGCGACAACCCTCCTTCTCGAAGCGCCCCGTGGTGCGGGCGATGGCTAGCCCCCTTTCAGGCTCGCCCCTTGCCCGATCCTCCTCGGTATAGAAACGGGAAAAGTGCTGCCCGATGATCTCCTCCGGCGCGTAACCCTTGATACGCTGGGCACCCTGATTCCAATTGCTTACCCGGCCTTCCGGGTCGAGCATACAGATTGCATAGTCGGTGACGCTCTGCACCAATAGCCTGAACTGGTGCTCGCTCCTGGCCAGCGCAGCTTCAGCCTGCTTGCGCTCGGTAAGGTCCCGGGTCACCTTGGCGAATCCTATCAACTCCCCCGAGGACGCCCAGATAGGGTCGATGACGACATTGGCCCAGAAGTGGCTACCGTCTTGGCGGACCCGCCAGCCTTCGTTCTCGAACCGACCTTCAGTTTCCGCGGTGGCAAGCGCATGTTTCGGCAGCTCCGCCCGCCGGTCGGATTCGGTATAGAAAACCGAAAAGTGCTGTCCGAGGATCTCGGCTTCTTGATACCCCTTGAAGCGTTGGGCACCGGGGTTCCAGCTAATGACCCGGCCCGAGGGATCGAGCATGAAGATGGCGTAGTCCGTTACCGCGTCAACGAGCAAGCGGTAGCGCCCTTCTTCGGTCGGACCCGCGTCGAGCTGATCAGATTGGTCCATGAACCACCTAACGTTAGATAACTAAAAATTCATATTTTACACAGCCCCAGTGGGATTTGACGTATCGCGTGAGGTGCTGCTGGTGAGGTACTGCCAGATAGCCGCAGGATGGTGATACTCTCTCGTCTAACCGAGGGTTTGCGCACCCAGCACACTACCGTCCGGGGATGCCATTACCCTGCGGCTCCCTACGTACTTAGCTTTGCTTGTGTCCCTATCGGCCACTGTCCTAGTGGCTTGACCGAAGCCAGCCTTGGCTTGGTAACGTTTTGCAACAAAAAAGCCTGTCGGTAAAGGCAGGCTTTCGTATTAAGCGTTTGATACAATGGAACTAAATGTCTCTTTCAGTCTCGTTTGAGCGCTCTCCATTCGACAGCCGAAACCGCAGCCCTGGTTCAGCCCGCTCGGCCGTGAGGCGCCAGCCATGCGTCATGGCGATCTCCTGGCAGATTGCCAGGCCGAGCCCGGCCCCGTGATCGCGCCGGTGCGCGGCACGCCAGAATCGCTCGAACAACAAGGGAAGCTGTGCTAAATCGACGCCCGGTCCCCTGTCCCGCACCGTTACCGTCTCGCCTTGGATCTCCACACTGACCGAGGTCCGCGCGGGCGCATGCTGAATGGCGTTTTCCAGCAGGTTCTTCAGCAGTGTGAAGCAGGCCGCGCGATCGGCCCTCCACTGCACGTCCTCGACAGCGCGCACCGTCAGGTGCACGTCGGCGGTTTCGGCCATGCGCTGCAGGTAAGCGGCGGCCTCGTGGGCGATCTCCTGCACCGAAACGACGGCAAAGCTATAGTTGTGCGCCTCGCTCGCTTCGGCCAGGAGCAGAAGCTGCTGCACCTGCCGCGTCATGTATTCGACGTCGCTCAACAGCGAGTCGCGGTCGTTCCCGCCATCCTCTCTCAACTCGATCTGGGCACGGATCAACGCAAGTGGCGTCTTCAATTCGTGTGCCGCGTTGGCAAGAAATTCCTGCTGCACGCGATAGCCCCGTTCGAGATGCTCCAGGGCGCGATTGAAGCTGTCGACGAGCGGCGTGATCTCCGCGGGCACCGCGTCCGTATTCAGTCGGGCGTTGATGGAGCGCGGCGAGATGGCCGCCGCGGACTCCGATACGTCTCGCAACGGCTTGAGGGTATAGCGCAGGGTGATATAGGCGCACAACCCGAAGGCGACGAACAGCACGAGTCCAAACACCGCCACGCCAGCGACCACCTGCGGCAAGGCCACGATATAGACGACATCCAGGAACCTCGCACTGACCGCGAATTGCAGATACCACCTTCGCCCCTGATGCTCGAGGGGCTGTGTGGCGCCGTAGTAGGTCTTTCCCTCATGCTCGAAGGTGAAGTTGCCACGCGCCAATCGTCGAGGATCGCCGTCGGCCGGCCAGAAGGCTTCTCCGGCACTCGAAACCACCGCCACGTTCCCGGCGTCATCCAGAATCCGATAGGCCGTTTCACGCTGCGGGCCTTCGTACAGCCAGGCGCGGTCGTTCATGCTCGCGTCGAAGCCGACGGGCCGACCACGACTATCGAACTGGACATTGTCCACCAGCCCCTCGGCCGCATCGGCCAGGTCCATCCGCGCCAGCACGTTGCTCTGCAGCAACGCCGTCGCCGCGATCACCAGCAGCGTGATGCTGAGCACCATGCCCGCCACATAGGCCAGCAGGACCTTGAATCGCAGACTATTCAGTGGCATCACCTTCGCGAAGCGCATACCCCAGCCCCCTGACGTTGACGATCCGCTGGCGCGAGCCGATGGCGAGCAGCTTGCGACGTAGTCGATGCAGGGCCACGTCCAGGGCGTTGGGCGTGACCGCCTCGCTCAGCCCCCAGGCTGCCGCTTCCAGCGCGCCCCGCCGCACGACCTCATCGTGTTTGTGCAAAAGCAGTTGCATGATGTGCAGTTCCGCCGGGGCCAGGGTGACGCTCTCTTCGCCGCTGCACAGCACGCCGGTCTCGGAACGCAGCGTCAGGTCGTCGTGACTGGGATCGAGCGCATGGAGTGCCACGGGGCGGCGCAGCAAGGCCCGCACGCGCGCCACCATCTCGTCCATGGCGAACGGCTTGGGCAGATAGTCGTCGGCGCCGGCTTCGAGGCCCGCCACGCGGTCATGCAGCGCATCGCGTGCCGTCAGCACCAGGCACGGCACGCCCAGACCGGCGTGGCGCATCTTCTGCAGCAGGATGAGGCCGTCACCGTCCGGCAACCCCCGATCGAGGATCAAGCCCTGATAGGGCATCTGCTGGATGGCCGCCCACGCAGAATCGATGCGATCGGTCACATCGACGGCAATGCCGGCGGACGCCAGTCCCTTGCACACCAGCCGGGCCAGCCGGTCATGGTCCTCGATCAGGAGTACTCGGCTCATCAGAAACTGTAGATATAGCCCACGAACACGGCGTTGGCTGTCGAGCGATCCACCAGCGGGCTGTCCTTGATTTCGTCAGCCAGGCTCGTCACCTCGACATCCATGAGCACGGAATGGCGACTATTGAACTGATAGGCGCCACGCACGCCCAGCTCGGTGCTGACGCCGGACTCTCCCGAGTAGACGGGACGGCCAATGCGGGCCTCGCTGTCGCGGACGCCGAAATAATAGTCAATGTACTTATCGTCCTGCCAGGTCGCGCCCACGCGCGGGGTGAGCATCACGTGTTCGCCGAATTGCCAGGTTCTCTCCAGGCCGAGATTGAAGCGCTGACCGTTGCTGTCGCCCGAGGCGTCGGCGAGCCATTCGGCGCTGACCTCGAACAGCTCGCTTTCCCATTCCATCTTGGCGCCCGCCCAGAAGCCACCATCGCGATCGCTCATGCCGTCGAGGATATCGGCGTCGCCTTCCTCGTAGCCGCTTTCATCGTACTCGGCGACGATGCCGAAGTTGAGCGCTTGTGAGTCATTGATATCGACACTCGGCAGCTTGAATTCGATCTGCGGGCCGAACACATGGATGTAGCGATTCTCGACCTCGAGCAATGGTAGCGGGGTGTTTTCCCGATCGATATCGGTGTAAGGCTCCTGCTCGCTCATCACGCCGAGGCCCAGCGCCCAGGATGTCGACCCGTCGTCGGCCGGTTCCCCGGCGAAGGTCGTCATCGGTGCGCAGAGCCCGATGACAAGCATTGATACGGCCGCCTTGCGCGAGGCGGAACCATGGAAGATCGAGGCGGGCGGGTACGATAGAGACATGGGGTTTTCTCGCATGACATTGAAGGACAGAGCTCACTTTCGCAGCCGTCCTCTTACTGGAAACTTACCGAAAGTCCCTCGATCGCTGCGAGCCGCCGGTAAGTATTCTGAAAGACGCGTTACCGGATAGTCCCGTCCCATGAGAGACGAGGACACCGCATGATTTCATACCCCGGTTTCATTCCCGTTGCCTTTTTGTCCCGCCGATGCTCGGCAGTGCTGCGTGGCAAGCAGGGAGCGCAACGATGAGAAGACTACGCGCATTCGCGGCCGCCTTGGTGATCGCTGCGATCCTGTTCGTCGCTGTCGCATGGACCCTGCATGCCACCCGCAACGCCGCAGGTGAAGAGCAGGCCATTGCGGTCGCGCAGCCCGCGCTGAGCGTGGCGGTCACGACGCTACGCCCCGCCACGCTGCCGATCCGGCTCCCCGCCAACGGGAACGTCATGGCCTGGCAGGAGGCCAGCATCGGCAACGAGACGGACGGCCTGCGTCTGGCCAGCGTCGAGGTCAACGTCGGCGATATCGTCCGGCGCGGCCAGGTGCTCGCCACTTTCGCATCCGACACGCTGAGCGCCGAACTCGCGCGCAGCCGCGCCGCCGTCGCCGAGGCCGAGGCGGTTCTCGCCGAAGCCAAGGGCAACGCACGGCGCGCCCGCAAGTTGCAGGTGACCGGCGCGATGACGGCGCAGCAGATCCAACAATACCTCACGGCGGAACGTACCGCGCAAGCACGCCTGGAAGCGGCGCAAGCGGACGAAAGAACGCAGCGGCTGCGCTTGGCCCAGACCCAGGTAATCCCCCCCGACGATGGCGTAATTTCGGCCCGCAGCGCCACGGTCGGCGCGGTGCTTCCCGCGGGCCAGGAACTGTTTCGGCTGATCCGTGATGGCCGGCTCGAATGGCGCGCCGAGGTCGCCGCGTCCGATCTCGCGAAGCTGCAACCCGATCAGGTCGCCAGGCTCACCCTGCCGGGAGGCGGCGAGTTGGAGGGCCGTGTGCGCACGATCGCTCCGCTTGTGGACGTCTCCACCGGCAATGGCATGGTCTATGTCGACCTACCGGCAAGCGACGTCGCTCGGGCGGGAATGTTCGCGCGTGGCGAATTCGAGCTAGGAACGCGGCAGGCTCTGACCCTGCCGCAAAGCGCGGTGCTGCTGCGCGACGGCTTCAGCTACGTGATGCGTCTCGGCCCGGACTCCCGGGTCGTACAGACCAAGGTGACGATGGGCCGGCGGGTGGGAGAGCGCATCGAGATCGCCGGCGGCATCGGGGCGTCGGCTCCGGTGGTTGCCTCCGGAGGCGCCTTCCTCGGCGATGGCGATCTGGTTCGTGTGGTCGAGGATCCATCATCGTTGGATGCCATGAACCGAGCAGAGGAAACGCCATGAACCTCAACGTTTCCGCCTGGTCGATCCGCAACCCCACCCCGGTCGTACTGATGTTCATCGTGATCACGCTCGCGGGCTTGATGGCCTTCAGGACGATGAAGATCCAGGAATTCCCCGACGTCGAGATACCCGCAGTCAGCGTAACGGTTTCGCTACCCGGCGCCTCGCCCGCGCAGCTCGAAACCGATGTGGTGCGCAGGATCGAGGATTCGCTCGCGACGATGCAGGGGGTCGATCACATCACGAGCACCCTGAGCGACGGCAACGCGATCGTCACGGTCGAGTTTCGCCTCGAGAAGCCGCTGCAGGAGGCTCTCGACGACGTGCGCGACGCCGTCGCTCGCGTACGCGCCGACCTTCCGGCCGACCTGCGCGACCCGGTGATCGAGAAGGTGGAATTCTCCGGCAGGCCGATCCTGACCTATACGGTCGCCTCGTCGCGCATGGACGACGAAGCGCTTTCGTGGTTCGTCGACGACACGCTCAGCCGGACCCTGCTCGCGGTCCCCGGCGTCGGCGCCGTCTCGCGGGTCGGCGGCGTCACCCGCGAAGTGCATGTCGATCTCGATCCGGCGCGGCTGTTCGCGCTGGACACGACGGCGACGGACATCTCGCAACAGCTAAGCCAGGTGCAGCAGGAGGCGTCGGGCGGGCGTGTCGATCTCGGCAATGCCGAACACGCCGTGCGCACGATCGCCACCGTGCAGACCGCCGAACAGCTGGCCGATCTCGAAATCACCCTGGGCGACGGCCGAAGCATCGAGCTCGGCCGGGTAGCCGCCGTCTCCGACACGGTCGCCGAACCACGTTCGGCCGCACTCTTGAATGGCAACCCGGTGGTCGGCTTCGAGATCGCGCGTGCGCGGGGATTCGGTGAGATCGACGTCGCCGAAGGGGTGCGCACCGCGCTCGATGCGTTGAAGGCAGAGCATCCCGACATCACCGTCATCGAGGCGCTCAATCTCGTCGATCCCGTCGTCGAGAACTACCAGGGCTCGATGTGGCTGCTCTACGAGGGGGCGGCGCTGGCGGTGCTGGTGGTGTTCCTGTTCCTGCGCGACTGGCGGGCGACCTTCGTGGCGGCGGTCGCGCTGCCGCTGTCGGCGATCCCCACCTTCGCGGCGATGTACCTGATGGGCTTCACGATCAATATCGTGACGCTGCTGTCGCTGTCACTGGTGATCGGCATCCTGGTCGACGACGCCATCGTCGAGGTCGAGAACATCGAGCGCCACCTGCTGATGGGCAAGAAGCCCTACCAGGCGGCGATGGAAGCCGCCGCCGAGATAGGCCTGGCGGTCGTCGCGACCACCTTCGCGTTGATCGCGGTGTTCCTGCCGACGGCGTTCATGAGTGGCATCGTCGGCAAGTTCTTCGTGCAGTTCGGCTGGACGGCGGCGACCGCGGTGTTCTTCTCGCTGGTCGTCGCCCGCCTGCTGACGCCGATGATGGCGGCCTACCTGCTGCGTGCGCCGAAGCCGCATGCCGAGCGCGAGCCGCGCTGGATGAGTGTCTACCTGGCGGGCGCACGCTGGTGCCTGCGCCATCGCCTGCTGGTGATTGTCGGCTCCTCGGCTTTCTTCGTCGGCGGATTGGCGCTCGCTACGACGCTTCCCGATGCCTTCATTCCAGCGGATGACAACTCTCAAACCCAGGTGACCCTCACGCTGCCGCCCGGCAGCAAGCTGCGCGACATGCTCTCGCTCGCCGAGCGGGCGCGGGGCATTCTCCAGCACCACGAGCACGTGAAAAGGGTTTACACGGCGATCGGTGCGGGCAATTCAGGCGACGATCCGTCCGAGTCGACGGGCGCTACCGGCGCTGATGTCCGCACCGCCGTGCTGACGATAAACCTAACCCACCGTGACGACCGTCCGGGCTTGAAAAGACAGGCGATCGAGGCGCAGTTTCGCGATGGCCTTGCAACGCTGCCCGGCGTGCGCGTGAGCGTAGGCGAGGGCGACTCGAGCGAGAATTATGTGCTGGTACTCGCCGGCGAAGACAGCCGAATACTCGAGCATCATGCGCAGCGGGTGGAGCGCGAATTGCGCACGATCCCCGGCATCGGCGCGGTCATCTCGAGCGCGGGCCTGGCACAGCCCGAACTTCTCGTGCGGCCCGATTTCGCGCGCGCGGCCGACCTGGGCGTCAGCTCGGCGGCGATCGCCGAAACGCTGCGCGTCGCCACGCTGGGCGACTACGATCAGGAACTCGCCAAGCTCAACCTGAGCGAGCGCCAGGTACCCATCGTCGTCAGGCTCGCCGATGCCGCCCGCGAGGACCTGCAGACGCTCAAGCGTCTGCCGGTACCCGGTGCGCGTGGAGCGGTACCGCTGGAAAACGTCGCCACCCTAGAGATCGGCAGCGGCCCTTCGCAGATCACCCGCTACGACCGCATGCGCAACATCAACTTCGAGGTCGAATTGAACGGCCGGGAGCTGGGTGAGGTGGAACAGGCGGTACTCGCGCTGCCCAGCCTGCAGAAGCTGCCGCCGGGGGTAACGCGGGCATCGAGCGGTGATGCCGAAGAGATGGGCGAGCTCGCTTCCGGCTTCGGCCTGGCAATGCTGACCGGCGTACTGTGCATCTACATGGTACTGGTGCTGCTGCTGAAGGACTTCGTGCAGCCGGCGACCATTCTGGCCGCACTGGTGCTATCGGTTCCAGGCGCATTCCTGGCGCTGTTCGTCACCGGCTCCGCGCTGTCGATGCCCTCGATGATTGGGCTGATCATGTTGATGGGCATCGCGACCAAGAACTCGATCCTGTTGATCGACTACATCATCATCGCCCGCCGCGATCATGGCCTGGAGCGCCGGGACGCGATCATCGACGCCTGCCGCAAGCGCGCCCGCCCAATCGTGATGACGACCATCGCCATGGGTGCCGGCATGCTGCCGATCGCGCTCGGCTGGGGCGCCGATCCCAGCTTCCGCGCGCCGATGGCGATCGTCGTGATCGGCGGCCTGCTCACTTCAACGCTGCTGAGCCTGCTCGTCATTCCGGTGGTGTACAGCTACGTGGACGACGTCGTGCAATGGACCGTCCGGCGCTTTGGAGGCGAACGCCGGGCATGCCAACCGTGAGCGCGAATTCTGGTGTAGATTGCTTAAACTCTCGATTACTTCCAGTAAGCTTGAGATTGACTGGATACCGGTACTTCTCGTACCCGTCCGATCGTACATGCCTTGTCCTGATTCAGGAGAACAGCCTTGGATTATCAGCTCTATATCGCCAACAAGAACTACTCCTCCTGGTCCATGCGCCCCTGGGTGCTGATGACAGCCTGCGACATCGCCTTCGAGGAGATACTGACGCCCTTCGCAGGCACCGCGGTCCAGCACGCTTTCAGGGAGTTCTCGCCCACCGGCAAGGTGCCCTGCCTCAAGGACAACGATGTGCTGGTCTGGGATTCCCTGGCGATCGTCGAGTACCTGGCGGAAGCGCACCCGGGAGTCTGGCCTGCGGATAGCCGAGCACGCGCCTGGGCACGCTCAGCCTGCGCGGAGATGCATTCGGGCTTCATGGCCCTGCGCGACGAATGCTCAATGAATTGCGGCCTGCGGATCGAACTGGGTACGCCGAGCCCAGCGCTGGAGAAGGACCTGGCTCGGCTGGCGGACTTGTGGACGGAAGGCCTCGACCGTTTCGGAGGCCCCTGGCTCGCAGGCGAGGCGTTCGGTGCGGTCGATGCGTTCTACGCGCCCGTGGCGGTTCGCTACCGCACCTACGGGCTTCCCCTGCCGGTCCAGGCCAGCGACTACGCGGAGCGTTTGCTCGCGCATCCGGCGGTTCACGCATGGATCGAGCAAGGCGTTCAGGAGCCGTGGCGTGAGGAAGCCCACGAGCAGGATTGTCTACGCGGGCGTCGCATCCTGGCCGATTCACGTCAGGCCTGACCAGCGGGGTTACCTGCAACACGCAAGCTTACGGGTCGGCACTCTGCCTGGCAGCCACGGCACGCTCGAGCACGGCAGACCAGTCGGCTGAAACCGGCAGACCGAAGGTCTTGCCCAGCGTCGCTCCCAATTCGTCCAGCCCGAGCCAACGCTGCGTCTCTTCGCCGTTGGTCAGTCGTACCGTGAGGCGGGCATTCTTCAGCATATAGCGCGCTTCGGTCGTGGTTAGCGCGACACTCAACTGATGGCGGAAGTGGGACGAGGGATGCGTCGCGGTGTACCAGTTGGGCAATTCATAATCCACCGCCAGCTGCGGTTGCGGCGAGAGCTGGTAAAGCGCAACCCAAGCCTGCTCCAGGCGAAGCTGTAGCTGCAATTCCTGCCCGATGGGCACCAGCCGATAGGTGCCGTGCGGTGTCGGCTGAGGAAGGTCGGTATCCATCGCCAGCGGTGCGGCGGGCACGTTGCCGCCAAAGCCGACATCGGCCAGCCAGGGCCTTCCGTCGACGATCACCCGCAGCGCCATATGGGTACGTGGCGAAGGAGGCGACTCGGGCATGGACATCCACTGCACCCGGGCCAGCAGTCCCACTACCTCGAAGCCGATCGCCTCCAGCACCCGCTTGAAGAGGCCGCTCTGCTCGAAGCAGTATCCGCCGCGCCGCTCCACGATCAGTTTGGTATCGATGGCCTGCGGGGCGAGGCCGATTTCCCTGCCCAGCAGGACATCGAGGTTTTCGAAGGGGATGGCGGCCACGTGGTGAGCCTGCAGCTCACGCAGCGTCTCCAGCGTAGGACCGAGATCACCTGTGTAGCCGATACGCGCGCAATAGGCTTCAAGATCGACCGATGCATGTCGATTATGCATAACCTGCCCTCTGCTCTATCAATCCAATGACACTGCATCGGCGAAATCCCGCACGGCACGCGCCTCACTCAAGGAGCGGGCCCACCAGGCCAGGCGAGCCAGCATCGTCACCAAGCCCCGCTCGGCACGCCGTACCGATAGCGGCTGCCCCTGGTCATCGAACTGCTCCCAGACGTTGGGAAAGCTCACGCCGTCACGGATGCCCACCGCGTGCAGTTCGGCAAAGACGTGACGCAGATGCTCGACCGCTCTCAGGCCGCCCGCGGCACCCCCGTAGGAGACGAAGGCCACGGGCTTGGCTAGCCATTCCGACTTGTAGCTGTCGATAAGGGCTTTAAGCACGGATGGGTAGGAGTGGTTGTATTCCGGCGTGATCACGATAAAGGCATCCGCGGCAGCGAGGCGCTCGCCGAAAGCCGAAACGGGCTCTACGGCGGGATCGATCACTTCCAGTTCGAACATCTTCCGGCGCCGTATCTGGTCGACGACCCATGCACCCACCGTATCGCAGAAACGTCCTTCTCTTACGCTGCCATAGATCACGGCGAGCCTGACGATGTCGTTCATGGCATGTTCTCCTGTCAACAAACGAGACACATGCCTGTTATAAAACCTCAAGCTTGGTTGAGATCTAATGGCCCATAACAATAGCGTTGATAGTTAACATTCATGCATCCCGGCCAGGGTGTAATGGCGACTTCGCATCGTTCGTGGCGCCTACTCCTCGAAACGCCCCGTGTCGTCGCGATCGCGCTCGTATCGCCTGGTGAGCGGAAACGGCGGCAACCAGGACTCGCGCCGGACGGTCCAGCTCTCGTAGGTCGGCATCAGCTGGTCGGGGGCGTCCAGCGACCCCAGGTTCACTTCGATCTCGTCTGCGCTGCGCGCGAAGACGGACGAACCGCAGTTGGGGCAGAAGAAACGCCCGGCGTAGTCGCGGGTTTCGCCCTCGATCGTCACCGATTCCTGAGGAAACATCGCGGCCGCGAAAAACAGCGCTCCATGATGCTTGCGGCAGTCGAGACAGTGACAAAGGCCGACCCGGTATGGGCGTCCCGTCGCCACGATTCGAACGTTGCCGCACAGGCAACCGCCCGTGAATCGCTCCATGCTGCGCCTCCTCTAACCAAGCGGAATGCTTGAGCAAGCATAGACCACGCCCCGCCGGAGCAAGCCCCGAGAGAAGCATCGAGGCAACGGCGTCACTGCGAATGCGCGCGCAATCCACCCTGAATCAGCGCCGCGAACGTCCTTGCAGCATCGGCCTCGCTGCAGTTGCCGCGCACCATCGCGGCAGAGAGCGCGTCCCCCGCGCCGATCAGGCCGACACAGCGTCGTTCGAGCTCGGCATCGGCCACTTCGCAGTACGGCTTCAATACCGCGGCGAACAGCTGGAGGTAGCCGTCGAGCAGTTCCTGATAGACCGCCTCCTTCTCTTCGCTCCCTGTGAGTGCGGCGCCGATGGCGTGCCACTCGCCGCTGGTGTCGGCGTAACAGTGAACGTGGGCGGCAGCGAGCAGTCCAGCGGTTTCCTCGAGACTCCGCTCCCCGGCGGTCAGCGCTTCGCGAAGCGCACTCGACTGCTGCGAGTCGATTAGCTTGTAGAGCTCGATCAAGAGCTTCGAGCGTGTACTGAAATGGTCGTAGGCGACCGGCTTGGAGACACCGGCACGCGCGGCCAGATGCCCTAACGTCAAGCGATCCGTCCCCTCCTCGCGGACGATCAGCAATGCCGTATCGAGCAATTGACGCCGCCGCTCCGCCTTGGAAAGCCTGCCCGAGGCCGGTCCATTGGCTGCGCTTTTCATAGTGTTCGATTCATACCCTTCGTCTCATGTCGTTCGTCATTTCATCGCTTGACGTTGCAAAACCTACCAAAAGTAGTTTATACCTACCAACGGTAGGTTAACTCCAAGGGGCTTCAGCCATGCTACAGGATCCCATTCTACTCATTGGCGGCTCGGGCATCGTCGGCCGCTGGACGGCACGCTTTCTGCGCACCGCTCATCCCGACGTACCGCTGTTGATCGGCGGTCGCGATCTTGCGAAGGCCGAGGAAGCCGCATCCGAGATCGGCAACGCGCAGGCGGCGAGGATCGACCTGGCCGCCGCCAACCTCGGACTCGGTGAACGCCCCGTCGGCGCCGTCGCGATCTTTTTCACGGACATCACGGTCGCCGCGCTACGTTTCGCCCAGGCGCGCGGCGTGCCGTACATCAGTATTTCTCCGGCCATCCACGAGGTCGGCCCCGAGGTCGCGGCGTACATGCACAAGCCGGATGTTGCCCCGGTCGTGCTCGGCACCGAGTGGCTGGTGGGCGCCACGACGCTACCCACGCTCGAGTTCGCCAAGGCGTTCGGTCGCGTCGAGGCCATTCGCATCGGAGCCCTGCTCGATGAGCAGGACGAAGGCGGCCCGGCTTCGTTCGCCGATCTCGAGCGTCAGACGCAGGCCGTTCCCGCCGTGCTGGCTCGCCGCGACGGCGCCTGGTTCTGGCGCACCGGTGACGATGCCAAGGCCGAGTTCCGCGCCACCGACGGCACCGCGATGGAAGCCTCCGCCCTGTCGCCACACGACGTCGTCGGCCTGGCGACCGCGACCGACGCGCCGAACGTCGAGTTCAATCTGGCCATAGGGGTGAGTTCCAGCCGTCGTCGCGACGAGCCGATGTCCACCGAGCTCATCATCGAACTCGCCGGGGAGGACCAGGTGGGCCAGCCGATTCGCACCCGTCATGCGGTCGTCCATCCCCAAGGGCAGATGCCTTTGACGGGCCTCGGCGTCGCTCTGGTGCTCGAACGACTCACCGGGCTCGATGGCAAGCCGGCAGCCCCGGCCGGGCTCTACTTCCCCTACCGGTTACTCGACCCCACTGTCTATTTCGCCCGCCTCGAGCAGGCTGGCGGGGAGATCTTGAAGTTGGAGGTGTAGTGGCGTCTATGTCGCCTTGCCGCTACTTCGTTTCCTGAACTGGGCTGTCTGCGCCGCGATCCAGTGACGGTTTCCCGGGGACGACCTGCATCGGCGGGAGGCCGTCCCCTCCTTTGTAATCGGCATTGGCAGCTTGCCAGGTCGGTCAGCCAGCCACGACCCGTGGTGCTTCTTAGCAAAAGCGACTTCAAACCGATGACCGCGGATGCCCTGAGACAGATAGTTTTTGCGTTATCGATTCCTGCAGCGCCTCCAACAAGATCCTTGTTATCGCTGATTGGTGCCGGATGCGGGGATAAAGCAGAACGATGGGCACTTCCCGCAAGGGGGAGCGCTCGAGAACCTGAACCAGCTCGCCATTATCGATGTACGGCCTTGCCATCCGCTCCGGCACCGAACAGATGCCCAAGCTCTGCAGGCAAGCACCCAAACTGGCGCTGATGCTGCCCGCTGCAATCAGCCAGTTGCAACGATGAACCGTTCCGTCCGCGAAGTGCCAATGGTTGCGGCGAGCGGCGGCAACGATCGTGGGAAACCCATCCAGGTCGGCAATGGTTTTCGGCGGCGTTGCCCTTTGTAGGCATCGCGGCGTCGCAACCAACACCTGCGATGCACTCCCCAGCGTCCTGCCTATCAGCTCCGAATCCTCCGGCTCGCCCAAGCGGATCGCGAAATCGATCCCCTCCTTAACGATGTCCACCAGTTCGTCGCCCAGTACCAGATCGAAACGCAGGCCGGGGTAGGATTTGGCCAGCTCCCAGATCGCCGGGGCCAGGAAGTTCTCGCCAAACATCACCGATGTGCTGATCCGGATCAGGCCTGTGGGCAGGGTCTGGTCTTCGCGGATTTCCGTCAGGGCTTCCTGCGCTTCATGAACGAGGCCGCTGACGCGCCGAAAATGGCGTTGCCCCGTATCGGTAAGCGACAGCGCCCGGGTCGAACGGCGAAACAGGGTGGTATTGAGCGCATCTTCATAGGCCTTCAAGCGCCGGCTGACGGTGGCTTTCGGCAGGTTCAGACGCTTGCCGGCCGCGGTCATGGAACCGCTCTCGGCCACCGCCACGAAAACCGCCATGCCATTCATATCCATAGTCGATTGTCTCAATAATGGAATAGTTGCGTCTCGAATGAAGCGCTTATGTTCCACATTCTAGCCCGCTAAGCTTCAGATCACTTCATCTGACGGTAAGGAGCAAGACCATGAGTGATCGCAAACAGACAATTGCCGTAGTGGGCGCCTCGGGCCAGCAGGGCCAAGGCGTGGTCGAAGCACTAAAAGCCGACGGTGCGTTTCGGGTGCGTGCCTTAACGCGCAACCCCGAGCGTTACCGTGGACCGGCGGACGAGGCGATTTATGCCGACCTCGATCGTCCGGAGAGTCTGAACGAAGCCTTCCGGGACGCTTACGGCGTATTCGCCATGACCAACGCCTGGCAGCCGGGTACCGATGAAATCGCCCAGGGTCGCGCCATGGTCGCCGCCGCCAAAGCACAGAACGCCGAGCATTTCGTGTGGTCGACCTTGCCCGACGTGGAAAAGCTCAGCGGGGGCCGCTTCGACGTTCCCCACTTCACCAACAAAGCCAGAGTTAACGAGTACGTCGCCACCGCCGGCTTTCGCTATTACAGCTATGTCATGCCAGCGTTCTATTATCAGAACTTCGCCCAGAATTTGGCGGTACGCCCCCAGCCGGACGGGTCGCTAGGCTGGTCGTTGCCCATCGGTCCAGACGTGGCTATCGATATGGCGGATATTGGAGAGCTGGGAAAGCTGGTGGCCGCGGTGTTTCGTCATCCCCAAGAAACGGGACAGGGCCTTTACCTGCCCCATGTAGGCAGCCAGATCAGCTTTAACGACATCATCGGCGGGTTCGAACGACAAGGGATAGAGCTGACATTCTCTCAGGTACCGGCGGAGCCCTTTGCGAAGGCCGTCCCCGGCGGCCATGAGCTGGCACAGATGTTCGCCTGGTTCGAGGCGTATGGCTATTTCGGTGGCGACTTTACGCAGGAACGGCAATTGGCAACGAGGCTCGTGGGGCAGGCACCGACCGGGTTCTTCGAGTGGGCAAAAAACAGCCTACGGCTCGAAAGAGAAAGTGACGAAGAAAGCTAAAGGGCCACAACCCCGCCACGGCATCAGCGAGGTCCGGGAATTGTAAAACCTCCGTCGACCAGGATTGACTGACCTGTAATGAACCTGGCTTCTTCCGTACACAGCCAAACGACAACGTCCGCGATATCCGCCGGGGTACCCACCCTTTTCAAGGCAGCGCGCGCCGCCAACGGGGGAATGACCTGTTCACCGTGCGCGCGCAGCATGGGCGTGTCGATGACCCCCGGGTTGACGTTATTGATGCGTATGCCCTGATCGCCTACCTCAAGCGCAATTGCCCTGATCATGGCATCCAGGCCTGCCTTGCTTGCCGAGTATGCCGATGTACCGGGCGTGGCAGCGGAGGACAGGAAAGAGGAGGTGTTGACGATCGAGCCGCCTCCTTCACCGTTGAGCATCACGCGCAAGGCGGCTCTTGTCAGAAGCCAGGGCCCTTTGAGGTTAATGGCGATTAACTCGTCGAAGTCGGCTTCTTGCATCTCTACGATTGGGCCGCCGTTGCCCTGAATTCCAGCATTGTTAAAGACGATGTCGAGCCTTCCGAAGCGGTCGCTTGTCTCTGCAACGATCCGATCCACGTCCCCGGCCAAGGAAACGTCGGCCGAAATGAACGCCGCATCCCCTCCTGCCTTGGCAATCGCCTCAGTATTGGACCGTAAGGGTCCCTCGCGCCGGCCGACCAGAGCGACCTTGGCGCCCTCCTTGGCAAAGGTGCGCGCGGCCGCTTCGCCTATGCCGGTTCCGGCACCGGTGACGATGGCGACCTTACCTTCCAGGCGTGGAACGGTGGCCTCATTAGTGGTCATAAATCAATTACCCTGATCTCATTACGGTGTGAACCAGTTTAGGCGGCCCTATTCGGAAAATTAATAGGGATACATACAGCAGACTAATGGCCAGGATTCAGCAATGTCGCGAGCTATGCGTGCGGGAGAATTCGCAGAACTGAAGGCTTTCGCCGCTGTGGCACAAGCCCGCAGCTTCCGTCAGGCCGCCTCGGAACTCGGGCTCGATCCCTCGACGCTCAGCCATGCGATCAGGGCTTTGGAAAGGCGGCTCGACAGCCGCCTGCTGCACCGGACGACCCGCTCCGTCGCACCGACCGAGGCGGGCATGCGTCTGCTTAACAGACTATCGCCCGCCCTCTCGTCACTCGAGAATGCCATTGAAGGCTTCCTGGTCCCTGAGAGCGAGCCTTCCGGAACCGTCCGCCTTGTGGCTCCGCGCCTAGCTATCCGCGCATTGGTGGCGCCTGTCATCGAAGGCCTCATACAGAGCAGCCCCCATGTGACGCTGGACGTCGTCACCGACGAGCAACCCGGCGATATCGTCCGGGGCGGCTTCGATCTGGCAATCAAGCTCGGCAAGACGATCGAGCGCGACATGGTCTCGGTTCCGCTGATGCCCCGCTTCACGACGGCGGTGGTCGGCTCACCCGGTTACTTCGCCGAACACCCCCGCCCGTCACCCCACACGATCTCGCAAAACACCGGTGTATCGGCTGTCATAGCGGTCCTGGCAATGGCCTTTACCGGTGGAAGTTCGAGAAGGACGCGGCGGCAGTCGTGATGGATGTTACCGGGCCGCTCTCGACCGACGATCCCGATCTGATGATGTCAGCGGCTTTAGCCGGTGTGGGGCTGTGGCATGGCGTCGAGGAGCTCGCAAGGGAAGCGATCACCGACGGGCGATTGATCCGGGTATTGGCGGATTGGTCGCCAAGTTACCCGGGGTTTCACCTTTGCTATGCGGCGGGGACGGCTCTAGCGCCAGCCGTTCGCGTGGTCATAGATGCCATCAAGGCAAACGCCCGGGATACAAACTATCTCTAGCAGTGGTGGCAGCGGCCGAACGCCAGGATCTTTTGGTTTGCTCGGCGAATCCAGCCCGTGGCGGAGAGATCTTGTAGCTGGGATTCTTGTGACGTCCATGAAATTATCGAATACCGATAATTAATAACTCTTGCCGATAAAAACAACCTTGGCTAGGCTCAAATCGATGCTCAAATCGCTTCATGCATAACAACCCCAACAAAGCAGGCAGACGACATGATCGCTTCCCCCGCTCGTACCGCGCCCTCCTTCCGCCTTCCCAACCTAAAGCGCTACGTCCTCTCCGGTCTCGTCAGCGTGGCGATAGGCCTCTCGGGATTTACCGCAGCACAGGCCCAGGACACCCTGGTGGCCGGAGGCACTCCCAGCGGCATCCCCTTCACCTTCCTGGACGTCAAAACCAACGAAATTACCGGCGCCATGGTCGATCTAATCCGTGCCCTGGGCGAGGACATGGGTTATGAGGTCACCGTGCAGGAGTCGCAGTTCAACACCCTGATTCCCTCGTTGACCTCCGGCAAGATCGACATCATTTCGGCCGCCATGCTCAAGACGCCGCAACGCGCCGAAGTCGTGGCCTTCAGCGACGACGTCTACCCCTACGGCGAAGGGGTCGTGGTGAAGAGCGACTATGAAGGCGAGATCGACGACTTGCAGGATCTCGAGGGGGAAGTCATCGGCGCCCAGGTCGGCACGACCTACGTCCGGCAGCTCGAGGAGACCGGCCTGTTTCCCGAGATCCGCAATTACGACACGCTGGCCGACATGATGCGCGATGTCTCACTCGGCCGGATCGTCGCCGGTGTCGGCGATGCCCCGATCATGGGCTACCAACTCAACCAGGGCCGCTTCCCCGACCTGAAGTTGGCGGAGAACTACGAGCAGCAGATGGTGGGCCACATAGGGTTGGCCGTGACCAAGGAAAACACGCAACTGCTGGAGCAGGTCAACGCCTCCCTGGCCAAGCTCAAGGAAGATGGCACGGTCGACGCCATCTTCGAGAAATGGGGGCTTTGATATCTTCCCCTGGCGCCGGTAACGCCGGCGCCCTACCGAATCCCTGAAAACATCCTCGCTGTCGCTGGCGTTGCCGATTTTCGCGCGCGTCGGGCATGCGCGTGGATCAACAAGAAGGATCTCTCCATGGAGTTTTCCGATGTCGCCGACTTCTTTCCGATACTCTTGAAAGGGGCGATCGTCACCGTGCAGATTACGGTGGGCGCCTTGATATTGAGCACGCTCTTGGGGCTCGTTCTGGCGTTGATGAAGCTCTCGCCCGTCACACTGTTTTCCACTACCGCCAGTACCGTCATCAACGTGATCCGCGGCCTGCCGATCATCGTTCAGCTGTTTTACATCTATTTCGTGATTCCCGAGCTGGGTATCCAGTTGAGCGCCTTCCAGGCAAGCATCATCGGCCTGGGTATCGCCTATAGCGCCTACCAGGCCGAAAATTTTCGTGCCGGTATCGAAGCCATCGATGCCGGCCAGGTCGAAGCGGCCAAATCCATCGGCATGAAGGGCCGCCTGATCATGCGCCGCGTCGTGTTTCCTCAAGCCATCCGTATTGCCCTGCCCCCCTATGGCAACACCTCGGTGATGATACTGAAGGACTCCTCGCTGGCCTCGACGATCACCGTGGCGGAAATGACCCGTGCCGGGCAACTGATCGCGGCCTCCACCTTTCAGAACACCACCGTCTACACCATGGTGGCCCTGATGTACCTGGCCCTTAGCTTGCCGTTGATCTTCGGCGTTAACCGCCTGGAGCGCTACTTCAGCAAGTCGTCGAAAGGAGCCGGCAAATGATCATCGTCGATAATGTCCACAAGTCCTTCGGCGCTACAAAGGTCCTCGAGGGCGTCAGTCTGGAGGTGCAATCCGGCGAGGTCGTGTGTCTGATCGGCCCCTCGGGCTCGGGTAAGTCCACCGTGCTGCGTTGCGTAAACGGCCTGGAAAGCTACGACGAGGGCGAGATCGCCATCAACGGCCGCCGCGTCGACGTCAAGAGCGCAGACATTCACGAGCTGCGCACGCGTGTCGGCATGGTCTTCCAGCGATTCAACCTGTTCCCGCATCGCAGCGTGGTGGAGAACGTCATGGAGGGCCCCGTTTACGTCAAGGGCGAGCCTCGCGACGCGGCGCATCGTCATGCCGTGGAGCTCCTCGAGAAGGTGGGGCTGGGCGACAAGATCGATGCTTATCCGCAACAGCTCTCGGGCGGGCAACAACAGCGCGTAGCCATTGCCCGCGCCCTGGCGATGCGCCCCGAAGCCATCCTCTTCGACGAGCCCACCTCGGCCCTGGACCCCGAGCTGGTCGGGGACGTACTGGCCGTGATGCGTGCACTTGCCGACGAAGGCATGACCATGGTGGTCGTCACTCACGAAATGAGCTTCGCCAAGGAAGTCGCCGACCGGGTGTGCTTTCTGTATGGCGGCCAGATCGTGGAGGAAGGCAGCGCCGAGCGGGTCCTGAGCAACCCCCAGAACGAACGCACCCAGGATTTCCTGCGTCGCGTACTCAACCATTGACCGCCCCGGGAGCGCTTTCATGAGTGCATCGCCTGCAATGCCGCCCTCCCTGTGGGCGGATACGGCGCCCAGTGCGCCCCCGCGCCCTGCACTGAACGGCGATCAACGCACCGACGTGCTGGTCGTGGGCGGAGGATTCACCGGAACTTCCGCCGCGCTCGCCCTGGCCGAGCGCGGCATCGACACGCTGCTGGTCGAAGCGCATGCAATCGGCTGGGGCGCTTCGGGGCGCAACGGAGGCCAGGTCATCCCCGGCCTCAAGTTCGACCCGGAAGAGCTTATCCAGCGCTACGGCCCCAAGCAGGGCCATAGAATGGCCGATGTCTCGGGCCGTAATGCCGACGTGGTGTTCGACCTGATTCGCCAGCACCGGATCGATTGCGAGGCGGTACGCAAGGGATGGCTGCAACCCGCGGCCACCCAGGCCGGCGTCGAGCGTATCGAATCGCGCGCCAGGCAATGGGCGGACCGCGGCGTCGAGATCGAATGGCTGGACGGGACCCAGTGCGCCCAGCGCCTCGGCACGAACGAATACCTGGCTGCCTGGCGCGACCCCCGCGCGGGCAGCGTCAACCCGCTCGCCTACGTGAGAGGCCTGGCCCAGGCCGCGGAAAACGCCGGGGCAAGACTCTTCGAGTCCTCTCCCGTCACAGCATTGAAGCGCCATGCCGACGGGTGGCATGCGCAGATCGGCGATCACGGCACCGTAGTGGCCGATCAGGTGCTGCTGTGCACCAATGGCTATACCGACCGACTGCAGAAAAACCTGGCACGCAGCCTCATCGCGGCGAACAGCTTCCAGATCGCGACCCGGCCGCTGACCGAGGCCGAGGGCGGGGCCATCCTTCCCCGGGGAGAAGTCGCCTCGGATGCCCGCAAGCTGCTTTTCTACTTCCGGCGCGACCGTACCGGCCGTTTCCTGATGGGGGGTCGCGGCCCCTTCCATGAGCCAAGAGGCCCGGTGGACTTCAGCCACCTTCACAGCTGGATGACCAGGCTCTATCCCTCGCTCAAGGACGTGGCCATCGAGTATTACTGGGGTGGGCGCGTGGCATTGACGCAGGATTCCATGCCTCATGTGCACCAACCGGCGCCCGGGCTGACCGTGGCGCTGGGCTACAACGGGCGCGGCGTGGGCATGGGAACCCATATGGGCAAGCTGATCGGCGAGAATTTGGGCAGCGGCGCGTTAAAGAGGGCACTGCCTTTCCCCATTGGCCCGATCCGGCCGATCCCCCTGCATGGACTGCAGCGGCTATACGTCTCTACAGTGATTAACTACTATCGAGCCCGTGATTGGCTGGAACGCTAGAAGGCGAAGTGCATGGAGAACCCAACGGCCACGAGCTCACGCTCGTCGCTTTTCAATCAGTCCATCGAGAAAGCGTTCGCCGTACTGGGACTGTTCGATGCACAGCACACGCAACTCAGCCTGTCGGAGATAGCGCGCCTCAGCGGGATGAGCATGGGCTCGGTGCAGCGCATAACGCATACGCTGGAGCAACTGGGCTACATCAACCGCGTGCCCCAGACGCGCAAGTACCGCATCGGGATCAAGATCATGACCGTGGCCTCGCAGTATCTGGAGGCCAACCTGCTGGTCGATTGTGCCAACCCCTACCTATCCGATCTCAGTAACCGCTGCATGGAAACGGTATCGCTCACCGAACCCTGCGGCCTGGAAATGGTCTATGTGGCGCGCTTCACCAGCCGCCACTACATCCCGATCCACATGCCGATCGGCAGCCGGGTACCGATGTTCTGTACCGCGTCTGGCCGGGCGTTCCTCTCGGCCCTGGATGACACCATCGTCCGGGACTACCTGGAAGCCTCCGAACTGTCGGCCCATACGCCCAATACCGTGACCGACATCGATGCGCTGATGGAGATCATCCATGCGTGCCGCGCCCGCGGCGTGGCCTGGAACAATGCGGAGTTCTTCCAAGGCGACATCAACATCGCCGCGCCGGTACTGAACGCCACTGGCGAGCCGGTCGCGGCGGTGCATATCACGACGCCGAGCAGTCGGTGGAAGCTGGAAGACGCATTGGACCAACTCGGCCCCCCGCTGATGGAGTGCGCACGGGCGATAACCAAGGCCGCCAGGACCAGAAACTGAACTGCTCACCTTTGGGGGGAACGGAAACGGCAGTTTCGAGAGTCCATCCTCCAGGCCGATGAAGTGTCAATACCGTCTGGGGATGATCCGGGGCTGTCGCTATCGTCCCGTGGGGCCGAACGTCTCGAAGACGATCCGATCCGGGGAAACGCCTCCCGCCTCGAGGCCGGCGCTGAGTTCGGCGAGGAACCGGGTGGGCCCGCAGAGTAAATAGTACGCCTCCAAACCGGCCCCGAGGGCAAGAAGGTCCCCGGCCGTGATCCACCCCTTGGCGTCGTAGTCGACGCCCGCCGTGTCGTTCGCTTGTGGCGCGCTGTAGAAGGTACGCCGTACGACGCCGTGGGATTGGGCTATCAACTCATCGACCTCGGCCTTGAAGGCGTGAGCCTCGCCGCTACGCGTGCCATGCACGAACCAGACGGGGCGGCTGGCGCTTTCGGCTACGGCAGCGTGCAGCATCGCGAGCATCGGCGTAATGCCGACGCCTGCACTGACCAGAACCAGGGGCCCTCGCTGCAACGGCATGACGAAGTCGCCCGAGGGCGGGCGTGCCTCGATCCGGTCGCCGATAGCCACCCGATCATGCAGAAAGCGCGAGGCCACGCCCTTCTCCTCACGCTTGATGCTGAGCCGGTAAGTAGCGGCGAACGGCGATCCCGACAGCGAATAGCTGCGTCCTACCCGGCCGTGTCGATTGGGTATTTCCAATTCGACCGCCAGATGCTGGCCGGCTTCGAAGGGCAGGAGCGCATCGCCTGCCGCATCGGCCAGGTGAAAGGACGTGATCCAGTCGCTTTCGATCACCTTATCGACGACCTCGAGCCGCAGCGGCGCATCGTCTTCCCGCTGCCAGCGTAGCGCCAGCGCGGCCGGGCGATCCACGACCCGCTCCACCGTCACTTCGATCGTGCGCTTCGCGTTCGGGTCATGGCGCTCCGTTGGTGCCCAGTCGATCCTGGCACGACCGGTGATCTGCAGCATGCCGCCCGTCTCGAAGTCGACGAAGAGCAGCCCCACGCGCGGATCGCGGATCAGATTGCCGATCGTATTGAAGAAATTGTTGCCGGCATAATCGGGGATCTGCAGCGTCCCGTCCTCGGCAACGCAAACGAAGCCGGGCTCACCGCCCCGATGCGAGGCGTCGAAACCCTGAGACGGGCTCTCTTCTTCGCTCCTAGCGGAGTCAGTGCCAGAACCCAATCCAAAGCCGGTGCCGATAAAGCCAGTACCTATAAAAAACGTATCGGCCGCGGCAATCCGCGCGCGCTGCCGGGCATCGAGTCGCTCCGAGACGATGGCGCCAGGTGCAGGCGATGGCTCGACGCGCCGCCACTGGCGTTCGCGGATATATTGCGGGCAGTTGCCGAAACTCTGTCGCACGTCGATGACTAGGCCGTCGTCCGCCGAGCGAATCACGCCATTGGCGCGGTTGCGACGACGCGTCGCCAGTTCGATCCCGAGCAGGCCCACTTCAGTCCCGGAGCCAAACGCCGAGGCCAGGGGATCCTGGGCGGCGAGCGTTGCGGCGACCCTTAGCGTGCGCGGATCCGGCGCGGCGATGAAGCCTTCGTCCCCCTCCAGCAGGGTGACCCAGGGGCATCCCCGTTCGTCGCCGGCCGCGATGACGACGAACGGCAGCATGGCGAAGAAATCGCGGTGCTGCTCGGGCATGGCGTCACGGATGAAGCTGCCGGCCGAACTGGCGATGCTCTCCACACCGGCACGCCGCTGCGCTTCGAGTTCTCCCGCATGGAAGGGCGTCGTTTCGATCGACATGAACAGACCTCCGCTCGGATACCACCGTGTCAGGCGAGTGCCGGTGAGCGCGCCATGCCAATGAAATGTGGAAGCGCTTCGATGCGTGCGAGCCAGGACCGAACGTGCGGATAGGTAGCGAGACTCACGCCGCCCTCCGGCGCATGGGCGATATAGCTGTAGCCGGCGATGTCGGCCAGCGTCGGCCTCTCGAGCTCGAGCCAATCGCGGCTATCGAGATGGGCATTCATCATCGCGAGCAATGCGTGCGCCTTGGCCTTCGCCGCCTCGTGATCGAGGGTTGCGCCGAACACGGTGACCAGTCTCGCGGCGCAGGGGCCGGAGGCGATCTCGCCGGCCGCGATGGAGAGCCAGCGCTGCACCCGGGCCTTCTCGACCGGGTCGGTGCCGGTCCAGGTTGCAGGCTCGCCATAACGCTCGACCAGGTAGGTGATGATGGCGTTCGAATCGGCCAGCGTGATGCCGTTGTCGTCGATGGCCGGCACCTGGCCCAGCGGGCTCAACTTCAGATAGTCGGGCTCGCGGTGGGCGCCGTTGACCATATCGAGATCGACGTTTTCGTAGGGCACTTCCAGCAGGGCGAGCATCAGTTCGACGCGGTGGCAGTGACCAGACTTGGGATTGCGATACAACTGCACGGGGGCGTCGGTGAGGGCATTGGCGTTCGCCATGGCATGCTCCTTCATCGCGATGATGAGTGGGTTATCGAAGAAGCCACTCTAGAATCTCACGAATCGCGGAAGAATAGGCCTACCATGAAAGTCACTATTTTGTATTTTGAAATTATTATTTAACTCTAACGGAGCGAGCCACCATGGATCGCCTTCAGGCCCTGAAAGTCTTCGTCGCCGTCGCCGAGACGGAAAGCTTCGCCAAGGGCGCCCGCGCCACGGGGCTCAGCTCGCCCTCCGCGACCCGCGCCATCAATATGCTCGAGGCCACGCTCGGTGCCCGGCTGTTTACCCGCTCGACGCGACGAGTACGGCTCACCGACGTGGGGCAGGCGTATCTCGCGGAGGTGCGGGAGATCCTCGCCCAGCTCCAGGCTGCCGACGACACGGCCTCGGGGGCCGCCAACACACCCGTCGGGCAATTGCGCATCACCTGCCCGCAGGAGTTCGGGCGACTCTACGTCGCGCCGTTGCTCACCGAATTCCTCGATGAGTACCCCCAGGTGCGCGCCGACGTGCTGATGCTCGATCGCATCGTCAATCTGGTCGAGGAAGGCTTCGATATCGCCGTGCGCATCGATCACCTGCCCTCCTCCGATCTCTCGGCCGTCCGCATTGGGCAGGTCCGCCGCGTCATCTGCGGCTCGCCGGACTATTTCGCCACACGGGGCCGCCCGCACGCGCCGGACGAGCTCGCTGCGCATCGCCTGATCTCGAGCGGATCCACCACCGCACTGAACGAATGGCGATTCGGCTCGGATGGATCGCAGGCCGTCAGGGTGAATCCGCAGCTCAGGGTCAGCAGCGTGGCCGCTTCCATCGATATCGCCAGGCGGGGTTGGGGGCTGTGCCGCGTGCTCTCCTACCAGGTCGGGCCCGACCTGGAGTCCGGGAACCTGCAGACCGTGCTGGACGACTACGAGCCCGCCCCACTGCCGATTCATCTCGTGCACGTCGAGGGTCGCCGGGCCGCGGCGAAGGTCCGCGCGTTCATCGACTTCGCGGTGCCGAGGCTGCGAGAGGTGAAGACACTTCACTTACCCGTGCCGTGCCGAACGTGACATCAGTAAGAAACGAGAAAGGCATGCAGACCGATAGTGGAGTCACGGCCGCCCATCATGGCTAGATTGGCGGACGTCGGCCCCTGAAGCGGGCACGAACCATGGTACGGCTTGACGACGACTTGAGCTGCCTACGCAGGCTCAATGATGCGCTTCTCCAAGCTTGCTCCTGATGCTCGCGTCGTTGCGCCCAGTGAATATCGAACATCGATCAGCTGATCGATGAATAAACCTGCAAGCGACGCGATGAGCTTACTCATGGAGACGATGATGCATACGATAAGACGCAAGACCCTCAATCCGCCCGATCTGCCCGACACCCTGGTCGAAGGCCATAGCCAAGCCGTGTTGGTACAGGGGGGCGCTCGCGTGCTGCTTTCCAGTCAGGTTGGGATCGATGCCGGAGGCCAGTTGGCTGGCCACGGCCTGTCCGAGCAGACCGAGTCGGCGCTGGACAATGTCGAACGATTGCTATCAGGGCTCGGTGGCGATCTCCTGCAAGTGGTGATGCTGAGAATCTACCTGGTCGAGTTCGCGCGCTACGATCAGCACGTGGTGATTGAAGCACTGAAGAATCGCTTCCCCATCGCGCCGCCGGCGGCCACTTGGTTGATTGTGTACGGCCTTGCCGAACCGGAATGGCTGATCGCTATCGAAGCCGAGGCGGTGCTGCCTGAATTTGCCTCGGAAAGCCAAGCGATTGCGACGCAGGAAGTCTTGGCCGCGGCTGATGATGCCGTACGTTCATAACGACGGGACCGTTTTTTCCTGTTCTCGGCTCGATCGAGGTTGTCACTGAGCCATAAGTCCGCAGACCTTGAGTTCCGTCCGGGTAGTGTCCGCCGCCTCGCGGCTTATGCGAAGCGGCGGAGCATGCCTGGATCCACCCGGCTCAAATGCCGAAACCGCCGGCGACGTTGATGGTCTCGCCATTGACGTAGCCGGCGGAAGGCCCGGCCAGGAAGCAGACGATGTCCGCCACTTCCTCGAGGGTCGCGATGCGACGGATCGGATGCATGTCCAGGATGGCTTCACGATCCGGAAGCTCACCGGCAACGTCCGAGGCCATGTCCGTGGGCATGATGCCCGGCTGCACCACGTTCACGGTGATATTGCGCGGACCGAGATCGCGCGCGATACCCTTGGCGTATCCGGCAAGCGCCCACTTGGTTCCGGCATAGTCGGCGACTCCTGCGAAGGGCACGTAGGAACCGAGAAGCGAGCCGATGAAGACGATTCGGCCGCCATCGCTCAGCTTGGGCGCCGCCGCGCGGGTGATCGCGATCGAGCCCATCACATTGACCTGCCACTGGCGGTTGTATTGCTCTCCGTCGAGCTCGGGATCGTCTACCAGTTGACCCTGTATCGCGATACCGGCGTTATTCACGAGGATGTCGAGCTTGCCGAATTCGCCAACCACCGTCTCGATCAGGGGCTTGGCGGTCGAAAGATCGGACTGATCCGCCTTGATCGCCATCGCGCGAACGCCCATCGCCTTCAATTTCTCCACCACAGCGCCCGCCTTGTCCGCCGAGGCCACATAGCTGATCGCCACGTCGGCACCGAGTTCGGCCAGCTTCGCCGCCGTTACCGCGCCGAGCCCCCTCGATCCACCCGTGACCAACGCGACCTTGCCTTTCAGTGTCTGGCTCATGCTCTGTTGCTCCATTTTCGTTTGCAGATTCGCATCCGCCGTAGCGGCACCCAATTAAATAACGACCATTATGATAATGATCATTACGAAATTGCCCGGAGCTGTCCAGCGTTTTATAATGACCGTTACGAATTAAAGGGGAATCACATGGGACGACGCCGCGAATTCGATGTAGACCAGGCACTGGACGCGGCCCTTTGCGTGTTCTGGCGCAAGGGCTACGAAGGCGCGTCCTACAATGACCTGACTCAGGCCACGGGGGTCGAGCGCCCCGCGCTTTACTCGGCGTTCGGCAACAAGGAGGCCCTGTTCCACCAGGCGCTCGAGCGCTACTACGAGCAACAATTGAGCTTCTTCTCGGCGGCGCTCGCGCAGCCGACCTCACGCGAGGTCGCCGCGCACATCCTGAGCGGTGTCGCCGAACTGAACACCCGTCACCCGGAGCACTCCGGGTGTTTCCTCATCAATGGCGCCCTGGCGGGATCGGATGAATCCGAATCCGTGCGCCAGACGCTGATAGAGTTTCGTGCGAAGGGCGAGGCGCAGCTACGCGAGCGCTTCGAGCGGGCCAAGGAAGAGGAAGATCTACCGCAAACCGCCAACTGTTCCGCACTAGCGGCTTACGTGATGGCGGTGACCCACGGCATGGCGGTGCAAGCCAAGGCCGGCTTCAGTCGCGAAACCCTGGAAGCGGTCGCCGCTCAGGCCCTGGCGACCTGGCCTACCAACACCTGACCACCCATGGATGGATCTACCCGCCGCCGCCGTCATTCGAGCATGAGCACGATCTTGTTCTGGATATATCGTGTGCCATCCGCGCATCGGCAAGCGGATAGGTGCTGTCCACGACGACGCGGATCGAGCCGTCGTCGAGCAAGCGCCCGACTTCTGACAGCCGTGCCCCCGCGGGCGAACAATTCGCTTCACAAAGAGACCGAACAATGACGATTACCAAACAAGCGGAACTGGATGGGCTCAAGGAGATCGGCCGCATCGTCGCCAACACCATGCGCGCCATGGCGCAATCGATGGAGCCCGGCATGACGACGCGGGAACTGGATGGGATCGGCAAAGCGCTGCTGGAGCGCGAGGGCGCCGTGTCGGCGCCGCAATCCAGTTACGGTTTCCCGGGCACGACCTGCATCAGCGTCAACGAAGAGATCGCCCACGGCATTCCGGGCGAGCGAGTGATTGCGCGGGGCGACCTGGTCAACATCGACGTATCGGCCTCGAAGAACGGCTATTTCGCGGATACCGGGGCGACCTATCGTGTCGCGCAGGTGGATCCCTCGCTGGAACGCCTCTGCCGTGACGGCAAGCGCGCCATGCAGATCGGCATTGCCAAGGTAGGCAGCGACAAGCCGCTAGCGGGCATCGGCAAGGCCATCGGGCGCTTTGCCTCGCAGCGGAACTATACGCTGATCCGCAATCTCGCCAGCCATGGCGTAGGCCGATCGTTGCACGAATACCCCGAGGAAATCGCCACCTGGCCCACGCGAGGCGACAAGCGGCGCATCAACAAGGGGCTCGTGCTGACCGTCGAGCCTTTCCTGTCCAAGGGAGGCGTCTGGGCCGCCGAAGGAGAAGACGGATGGACGCTCTACAGCGAACCCAGCGCCCCCGTCGTGCAGTACGAACACACGGTCGTCGCGACGGATCGTGGGGCAGTCGTCGTCACGCTGCCGGGTTGATCGACACTTAGCGGGAAGGCCGCAATCGCCTGCGCAAGGAGCAGGACAGGTTGCGCTGCCCCGCGTTCTGCCGATCACTTCCGAATCCTCCGACTCGCCCAGGGGGGTCGCGAAATCAATCCCTTCCCTCACCAGGTCCACCAATTCATCGCCCAGCACCAGGTCGAAACGCAGACCGGGGTAGGACTGGGCCAGACGCAAAATCACCGGTGCCAGAAAGTTCTCACCGAACATCACCGCTGTGCTGATCCGGACCAGGCCTGTGGGCAGGGCCCGGTCTTCGCGGATCCCCATGAGGGCTTCCTGCGCTTCATGCACCAGGCCGCGGACGCACATTGACCTTGCCAACTCGGGATGACTGGTCCCTCGCATTCTCTCGTCCGCTGCTTGACTTTTGCCCCGGCTAGATCATTATACCATCTGTATGGATGGTATATGGATTCCATTTGGATGATGCCACTTGTATGACACGGACGGCTTCCGCTAGTAGACCAACGAGGCACAACACATGAGCGTGCATGAACTGCGCCGCAAGACCGGCGATTCCAGCGAGAAGATCACCATCAACCTGGGGGTCGTCGACCTCGGGCAGATCGATCTGCTGGTTCAGGAAGGGTTCTATTCAAATCGCACCGATCTGATTCGTACCGCCATCCGCAACCAGTTGGCGACCCATGCCGAGGCGGTCAGGGAGACCGTGACCCGCAAGGCCTTCGTGCTGGGGCTGGAGCATTACAGCCGCGAGGATCTGGAAGCCCTGCAGGCGGCGGGCGAGACGCTGCAGATCCAGGTGCTGGGCATGGCCAGCATCGCCGACGACGTATCGCCGGAGCTTGCCCGCGCCACCATCGAGTCGGTGGTCGTGCTGGGCGCCCTGCATGCCAGTAAAGCGGTCAAGGCCGCCCTGGCTGGCCGGATCCACTGAATCATTGAATAGGGACATGACGATGATCGATGCCAACATGACGAAGCGAATGGAAGAAGCCACGCGGCTCACGCGTGCCGGAAAACTGCACGAGGCGATGGCCATCCTGCGGGGCGCGATGCCTGATGGAAAAAATGAGACGAGAGAGGAAGACGCGCCGGATAAACCCTACCGCAAGGGCAATACTTTCGAGGGGAGCTGGCAGGTCGTCGACGAGGAGATGACGGCGTCGAAACCTGATTCGGGATCGCGCCGGACAGATGAACCGAGAGCGCAAACGGATTCTTTTTCCGCGGCTGGCCCGGCCAATCAGGCGTCAACCTGGGGAGTCCCGGGCAGCGATATCGGCGTGCCTTCGGCATGGCGTGACAAGTGGCTCAAGTTTCGCGGCGCCCTAACGCAGACTGAGAGAGCGCAGCCCGAGAGCGCGCAGCCCGCGCATGCCAGGGGCGCTACCGAGGAGGCACTGCCCGGCACTTTCACTGCCGGTCGCTTTACCAATCAGGTCGGCACGCGCGATTACAAGCTGTATATCCCTAGCGGCCATAACGGTCAGCCACTGCCATTGATCGTCATGCTGCATGGCTGTACGCAGAACCCCGATGACTTCGCGGCCGGTACCAACATGAACCGGCTGGCCGAAGAGCAACTGTGTTGCGTGCTCTATCCCGCCCAGCCGATGACCGCCAACAGCTCGAAGTGCTGGAACTGGTTCAAGGCCGAAGACCAGCAGCGCGAGGGCGGCGAGCCGGCGATCCTGGCCGGCATGACCCGCCAGATAATCGACACGCACGGGCTCGATGCGAGCCGGGTCTACGTCGCCGGGCTCTCGGCGGGAGGGGCCATGGCGACGACCCTGGCGATGACCTATCCGGACCTGTTCGCGGCGGTGGGCGTGCACTCCGGGCTGCCCCACGGCGTGGCGCAGAGTCTCCCCGATGCCTTGGGGGCGATGCAGGGCGGCACGGGGCCACTCGGTGGTAGCGGCGCAGAACGAACAAGCGGATGGGCGTCGCTCGTGCCGGCCATCATCTTTCATGGCGATCGCGACACCACCGTGCACCCCAGCAATGCGGATCGCATTGCCGCCCAGTACGCCGCCGCGCGTAAAGGGAGTGAGACGGCCAGCGAGCGTGAGGGCAACGCCGGAGTCACGGTGGAGCGAGGCCAGGTGGCCAACGGCCACGCCTATACGCGCACCACGCATCACGACGCGAAAGGCGAGCCGCGCCTGGAGCAGTGGCGGATACAGGGCGCGGGGCACGCGTGGTCGGGAGGCAGCGCGCAGGGAAGCTATACCGATCCCAAGGGCCCAGATGCTACCCGGGAAATGCTGCGCTTCTTCTATCTCCACCAGCAGGGCCAACGCAGCGCGAGCTGAGGCGTCACCTGCCGACGGAGTGAGTACGGCGCCAGAAGCGATCCATCAAGATCGCTCCAATGCGCGCTGCTCGCGCCGCCAGGTCGCCGGTGGCGCACCGAACGCACGCTTGAGTCGGGCCACAGACAGGGCAGCGCAGTCGTCGCACCGAGACAACCAACTCCACCGGATACATCAGCAGCGGTTCCTCACGGGCGCCCGGCGAGGTACGTCTTGCATCAGTGCAGCCACTGCAGACGGGAGGGGTTCAGTTATGGGGCTCCAGATACTCGTGGTGGGCGACGGTGAACCCTTTCCGGAACAGGCGGAGCGGAGCAGCACCCATAGTAACGGTGTCCGTAGGCTGACGTTTTGGCGAATATCAGCTTACGCGAATTTACCGCCGTTTCTCTATCCGCCCTCGTTCCACCTCCCGCCCGTTTCACGCTAGCCGTTAAGAGCCAAAATTATTATTTGCAAAATAGCGGTGCCTTCTACACTGGGTAGTGACTGTAAGGTTATCTGGCAGAAGTCGACAAACAGGAATCGATAGCAAGAAAAGTAGCCGTTGTCGGCAGCATGGTGCGGATGACAAGGAGCTTGAAGTCTCAATCTCACCAGAGAAAGCAGACTTCATTAAATGCTGATGTTAGCAAGGAGTATCATTATGAATGTTTTTGTAAATGCTTCGCTGCCCGTGGTGGTTGGGGCTTCTCTCCTGCTTGCCTCTCCTGCCATGGCCCAAGAGATGGGCCCGCAGACGGGTGACAGAGAATTCTCCCTCTCCGGTACCGGTAGCAGCAGCAAGGACTTCGACAATGGCAGCTTTGGTATTTCCGGCGACTACGGCTGGTACCTGTCGGATCACACGCTGGCGGGTATTCGTCAGAGCGTCAATTTTGCTGATGTGGAAGGCGATAACAACGTCTGGAATGGCAGCACTCGGGGCTTTGCCGATTACCACTTCGGCCAAGGCGCGGCCCGACCTTTCGTGGGTGCCTCGCTCGGGGGTATTTATGGTGACGCCGTGAAGGACACCGGTATCGCCGGCCTGGAAACTGGCCTCAAGTACTACCTCTTGCCTACCACCTTCATCCAGGCCAGAGCCGAGTATCAGTTCTTGTTCGATAGCAGCGACAGTGCCGAAGATAACTACGACGATGGCGCCTGGGCCTATACATTCGGCATGGGTATCAACTTCTGAGAATCAGAAATGATTCCATGGTGCTGAAGTAGTCTAATTGGAGCGGACACCCCGATAAGCCTCATGATGGAGGTGATTGGGGTGTTCGTTTCAAATTCTTACCCAAGAAAGCTCGACGTCGGTTTCCGATGAATTAAAGGCGGATGCGGTGAGCCGATGATCGATCAGCCTCGACGGGCGTTACAGCCGCGTCCTGTCGCACGACGCTCTTACACCACAGCGGAATCAAGGACTCCAACAGGTTTAGTGGCGCGTATCGCCTCGGCATCCTTGCGCGGCGGAGCGCCGAACATACGCGAATATTCACGGCTGAATTGCGACGGGCTCTGATAACCCACCGTAAAGCCGATACTCGCCGCGTCCGCCTGCTGGGTCAGCATCAGGCGCCGCGCTTCCTGCAGGCGGATTCGCTTCTGATATTGCAGCGGACTCATGGCCGTGACCGCCTTGAAGTGGCGGTGAAACGACGATGGGCTCATGCTGGCGATCTGCGCCACGGCCTCGATACGCAGCGGATCCGAATAGTGGCTACGAATCCAGGCAATGGCGCGGCTGATCTGACTCAGGCTGCTCTCGCCCATGTCCCGGTGACGGCATGCTGCCAAGCCCTGCGATTGATACAATTGCCGGGCGGTCACGCATAAATGTTCAAACCATCTCTTTTAAACCGACTCCGCCAGCTATCAGTGGCCATCATTGATATTTGACCGACACATAAGCTTCATACGTTCGTCACTCCGGGAACGTAGGTGCGTCGCTCAAGGAGCCCCAGTAGACTAGCTACCGTGGAGGTGAGTACCAAGTAAATCCCCCCTGCCCAGAGGAAGACTATAAAGAAATCCAGGGTTCGCGAACCGATATCCGAGGCAATGGCCGTAATTTCCACTACGCCGATGGTGTAGGCGATAGAAGTGAACTTGAGTTCGATGATCGCCTCATTGGACCACTGAGGAATTACACGGCGAAGCGCTTGGGGTAGCAGAATGTAGCGTATCGCTTGCCACTGAGTCATGCCACAGGATCGCGCTGCCACCAGTTGCCCTTTGGGCACCGACAGCACCGAACCCCGAAAGTACTCGGCCTGGTAAGCAGCGCTGTTGAGGGTGATGGCGATCACCGCCGAGGTGAAGGCGTCAAAAACGATGCCCACGTGAGGAAGCCCCAGGTAGATGAAGAACATCTGCACCAGCATTGGTGTACCGCGAAACAATTCCACGTAGGCAGTGCTGATCCAGTAGAAGAGCCGATTTCCGTAGACCCTGGCCCAGCAAAGCATCAGCCCGAGGAAGAACCCTAGGGTGATGGCAATCACCCACAGCGACAACGTGACCGGCACGCCCATGAGCAGCTCGGGTAGCCACTCGATGCCGAACTCAATGAATTCCCGCATGGCTCACCCGTGCTCCGCTATGACATTGAGGAAGGCCCGGGTACGCTCATGCGTGGATTCGGTGAACATAACCTCCGGCGGTCCTTGCTCGATGATGTGCCCGTTCTCCATGAAGATGATCTCGTCGGCGGCCTGGCGAGCGAAGCTCATTTCGTGGGTTACTACTACCATGGTCATCCCTTCGACTGCCAATTGCTGCATCACCCTCACCACTTCGCCGGTCAATTCCGGGTCCAGCGCAGAGGTGGGCTCGTCGAACAACAGTACATCGGGGTCCATGGCAAGAGCCCGCGCGATGGAAACACGTTGCTGCTGGCCGCCGGATAGCTCGGCCGGGTAGGCGTCAGCCTTGTCACTCAAACCAACCCGCTCCAACTCGCGATGCGCACGCTGGGTAGCTGCCGCCTTGTCCGTACCTTTGACCTTGACCTGGCAAATGCGCACGTTGTCGAGCACCGTCAGGTGTGAGAAAAGGTTGAAATCCTGGAAGACGAAACCCATTCGTGCTCGCATGGCGTCGATATTGCGGTCCAACACCTCATTACCATTGAGATAAATGCGTCCGGCATCCGGTACCGTGAGGTAATTGATACAGCGCAACAGGGTGCTCTTGCCCGAGCCAGAGGGGCCGATCAGGACCTTGGTTTCCCCCTTGCGCAGCCCAAAGCCAATACCTTTGAGCACCTCCAAGCCGTCGTAGGCCTTCTTGATATCCTGCACGTCCAGAATCAGATCGTCGGCCATTCTTGGTGTTCCCCTCGCGTTATTTTTCGAAACCCGGCACGGCCAGCTTGCGTTCGAAGGCATACAGTAGGCTATTGCCCGCCCGATTGAGGATAAAATAAAGCAGCGCCACCACGGCAAACACGGTCAGCACGTTGCCCTGGGTGCTGGTGATGATGTAATGCGCTTGACGGGTCAGCTCGACCACACCGATGACGTAGGCTAGGGAGGTCTCCTTGATTTGCGAGGAGAATTCGTTTGTCCAGGGACCGATGGCATGCCGCCCCGCCTGAGGAAAAACGATGTAGCGAATCGCCTTGATCTTGGACATACCCATGGCCCGGGCCGCCATCATTTGCCCGGCAGGCACCGACTGGAAGGCGCTGCGGAAAATCTGCGACTGGTAGGCCGCCGAGCGCAGCCCCATGGCCAACACCGCGGCACCGAAGGCCGAGATGTCCCAAACACCCGAGATGCCATAAAAGAAGATAAACAGCATGATGATAATCGGCACGCCCCGGAAGATGCGCTCGTAGATCACCAGCGGCCACTGCACCAGCCGAGACCTGGGGCCATAGAGCTGGACCAGGCAGATGCCCAGGCCCAGCACGAAACCGATCATCAACAGAGCGGCCAATAGCACAATGGCCACTCCAAGCCCCTTCAGCAGGAAGGGAAAATCGCGAAGCAATACATCGTAGATATCCATACCGGCTTTCCTAACGCAACGGGCGCGTTCCCGCCAGGGAAAGCGCCCACCGTCATAGCGACTTATTCGTTACCGAGCTCAGGAAGACCGGCCACCGGTTTCTGGTAAGTGTCGACATAATCGGGCATATGGCCTGGAATCGCAGGTACGGTGACTCCAGGAATGTACTTCTCGACTATCTTGCCCCACTCACCGGATTCGTAAATGGCAAGGATGCCTTGGTTCAAGTTCCCCAGGATCTCTTGAGGGTCGCCCTTGGATACCGCGAGTGCCAACGGGGCACGAATAAAGATCTTACCCGCCATTTTTACTGGCTTACCCGCGTTGATGTATTCCTGAGCAGAGGTATCGTCGACAATGACCGAGGAGATGCGCCCGATTGCCATGTCATCAACTGCGGTAACGTAATTGTCGTACTTGGCCAGCTCGACATCGATATCGCCTGAATTCACAACGTTTTCTTCCATCCAGGCTTGCTGGGAAGAGCCGCCCTGAACGCCTACGCGAGCCCCACAACACACAGCGGTAAAGACGTTTAAGTCGGAATCCTCGGGTACCAGCACCACATCGTTGGTTTCCCACCAAGGAATGGTGAAATCGATATTCTCACTACGTTCCTCGGTAACCGTAAGACCGGTGGCGAGAATGTCGATTTTCTCCGCTGCGAGTGCCGGAATCAGCGACGGGAATGGCATGTCTTGGAACTCGATCTCGATGCCGGCTTCCTCGGCTATCGCCTCCATGGCATCGATTGCGATCCCCTTGAATTCCCCCGCTTCCACATAAGCCCAAGGGGGGAAGGACGCCTCTACACCGACCGTATAAGGATCTTGTGCGAAAGCGGTCGTAGCTAGACCGCTGCCGATGGCCATTGTCCCCATTAGGGCGGCAGGCAGGAGCGATGCTTTTATTCCATTCATGATCGTCTCGCGTGTTGATGAGTATTGTTTTTCGCCAAATCAATATGAGCGCGTCGTTTCACGACTGTCAACACGCCGCGTGTATGCATCTGCGAGTGATTCATGGCTGCCGGCGCCCACCCGATAGCCCGATTCACTTCGTCCACGTCACCCCTGGAACGCCTGCAGCGTCGATCGATACGAAGTCCGTTCACGCTCGGCGTAGAGTGCCAGTTCGTCCAGGACCTTGCCTTGCAGTGCCTCCTCGAAGGCTTCCCGGTTCGCGTTACCTTCATAGGCACCGTTCTGATCGCCACCGAGGTTCGATTGAAAGATGCCTGCCGCGCTGACTGGAAGAAAATCTTCATAGGTGACCGGCCGTGCTTCAACAAGGCCCTGCTCGATCAGCGTCTCGATATCGCTAGCCTCCGCCCTGCCCGGCTGGCGACCGGCCTCGGTCAGCCGATACTCGAAGAAGGCCAGCTTCTGGCGGCGCAGTTCCGCTTCCGTATCGGGGAACTCGGTGAAGACCTCGGCCAGGACACGCTGATGCTCGTCGTTGGCCAGCCCCGCCGTGCGACGGCGCGACTCACCGAGCAAGCGGTCGTACAGCTCGCGGCCTTTCGCGGTCAGCGCCACCCCGCGCTGTTCGATCTCGCCGAAGCGGGCGGTGTGGGTGCCCTGGCGTTCGCCGGCGAAGCGGGTCGGTTCCTCCAGCGCCTTGAAGCTGGTCTGGCGCAGCAGGATCGGGCAGTCGCGCCGCGGCGGCCCCTCGATCACTTCCTTGGGGTTCATGCCTGCCTGCGGCATGCGGCGCTGGGCTTCGTCGATGTCCAGGGTGCGCGGCGTCAGGTGATTGATATGTGGCCCCCGGAAGCAGACCACATCGGCGATCAGCCGATGCTCGGCGTGTAGCGCTTCATAGGTTTCCAGGTCCACCGTGGCGTCCTTGTGCCAGCGAAAGGTCTCCAGCGCCTCGCTCACGAACCGATCGGCATCCTCGTCGCTGAGCCCACCCTGCGACTCATGCCGGGCGATCATCTCTCGTGCCCCAGGGGTAAAGATATCGCGCCCGGCAAGGATCTTCGCAGCTCGCTCGCGCAGCGTGTCGCTCTCGATCAGTTCGAGACGCAACAGCGAGGTGAAGACCCGGAAGGGGTTGTAGGCCAGCGCGTCGTCATCGACCGGACGGAACGCCGTGGAATGCACGGGCACACCGGCCTCCGACAGGTCGTAGTACCCGACCGGGACCATGCCCATCACGGCGAACAGCCGACGCAACATGGCCAGCTCATCGGCCGTCCCCACCCGAATGGCGCCATGGCGCTCCACGCCCAGGCGGTTCAGCTCATCGAAGTTCGAAAGCCGCTCGGCCAATGCCGGGTCGCGTTCGAGCGTTTCTCGGTTTACCTGATCGACCAGTTCGAGCAGCGTCTCGTACTGGGGTACTTCGGCCTGGTACATGGCCGACATGGCCTTGGAGAAGCGGTCGCGGATATCGTTCGGTGAAACGTAAGACGGGTTCATGGCATGTCTCCTTGGTTCTTGCCGATGATCATGACCGCTTTGCCCCCTGCAAAACCAGCCCCGCTCTCTGGAAGAGCCCAGTCGACAGCGTATCTCTATCCCGCATGTAACGTGCCCCATCCACTGCCGGTGTCAGCGAGCCCAGCGTCCTGCGCCTGATGAAAAAAACAGCGCGATAGCCAGCCTGCTCGATTTGGGCCAACGCAGCAATCTGGCGGTTGCGCTGAACGAATCGGCGCTCTACTTAGGAAGTGCCATGGGTCGGCCTGCCGTGCATGTGCCGGTGGACATGCTATCGGTGGGAGCGGGAATCACTGCCCTGCTGGGAATCGGCGTACAACTCTTGTCCCTGCGCACCTCGAAGCGACGCGCCGTGCCTAACTGGGTACGGGGTCGTCGAACGAGGCCGAAGTCAGGGCCAGGCCATTATCGCTTTCGCGACAAGCAAGCACGGCACGAAAACGCCCCAACGTCCCGTTTGCTGAGGCTGTACCAGTAACTCTGAATCGGCTGAACTAGTCCGTCTGATTGCCGTGCCCTGCCGCCGCCTGCATGCGCCGACGCAGGATCGGCCCGACGATGACCGGCAGGATCAATCCGATGATCGCCACGGTCCACAACCCGATCGCCAGACCGCTATTCCACAGCGCGGTCCAGTCGCCATCGGCGATGTCCAGCGTGTGGCGCAGGTTCTTCTCCATCTCCGGCCCCAGCAGCAGGCCGAGGATGATCGGCACCAGCGGGATCTCCAGCTTGCGCAGGAAATAACCGAACACCCCGAAGGCGACCATGAAATACAGGTCGAACGCCGAGTTGCTGATCGAGTAGATGCCCACGAAGGCCACCATGGTCACGATCGGCAGCAGGTACATCGGCGGTACCGACAGCAGCCTGACGAAGATGCCCACCAGCGGGATGTTGAGCAGCAGCAGCAGGAAGTTGCCGATCAGCAGCGCCGCGATCACGCCCCAGACGATATCGGCGTTCTGGGTGAACATCAGCGGCCCGGGGGTGATATTCATCGAGATCAGCAGCGCCAGCAGCACCGCGGTGGTGCCGCTGCCCGGCACGCCGAGGGTCAGCATGGGCACCAGCGCCCCCGAGGACGCCCCATTGTTACCGGCCTCGGGGGCCGCCACGCCACGCGGATCCCCTGTGCCGAAGTTACCCTTCCTGCCGAGGACCTTCTTCTCCAGCGTGTAGCTGATGAAGCTGCCCAGCGAGGCGCCGGCGCCCGGCAGGACCCCGGCGATGAAGCCGAGCACCCCGCCACGGATGCTGGTCGGCATGATCTCGCGGACCTCCTTCCAGGACAGCTTGAGCTTGTTGACCACCATCGGACCCTTGCCGCCCCCGGCACGCTCCTCGATGAAGAACAGCAGTTCGGAAATCGCGAACAGACCGACGATGGCGATGATGAAGTCGACGCCTTCATAGAGCTCCAGCACACCGAAGGTATAGCGCTGGGTACCGGTGGAATCGATGCCCACCGTGGCGATCATCAGGCCGAGGGCCGCAGCCATGATGGTCTTGACCGGATTCTTGCCGGTAATCCCGCCGAGTGTGGCGAAGGCCAGCACGAATAGCGCGAAATACTCGGCCGCGCCGAAGGTCAGCGCGAACTTGGCCAGCAGCGGCGCCAGCAGGATCAACCCCACCGTGGCGATCAGGCTGCCCATGAACGAGGCGATCGCAGAGATTGCCAGCGCCTCGGCCGCCTTGCCCTGCTGGGCCATCGGGTAGCCGTCGAGGCAGGTCATCATCGCCGGCTCGTCCCCCGGGATGTTCAGAAGAATCGAGGAGATACGTCCGCCGTACATGGCGCCCGCATAGACCGCCGTGAGCATGATCAAGGCGGTTTCCGGGCGCAGGCCCAGGGTGAAGGCCAGCGGGATCAGAATCGCCACGCCGTTGGCCGGCCCGAGTCCGGGCAGCGCGCCGATCAGGGTGCCCAGGAAGGCCCCCATCAGCGCGAACATCAGGTTGTGCGGCTGCAGGGCGATGCCGAACCCATCGATCAGATAGCCCAGGGTTTCCATCAGCTTCCCTCCAGCACGCCAAGCACACCCAACGGCAGGGCCAGGTCGAGTGCGAAGGTGAACAGTAGATAGACCGCGACGCCGGCCACCCCGCCGGTCACGAAGGCGCGCACGGGTGCAGCGCCCATGCGCCAGCACAACGTACCCACCGCCAGCAGGGTGGCGAGAATAAAGCCGAGCGGCTCCAGCAGCAGCGTGTAGGCGATCAGCACCAGCACAGCGATGGTCAATTCCAGCGCGATACGCCCCCTGGGCCAGGCATTGTCGGGGTCCGGCTTGACGATCAGGTAGAGGCTGGACAGCGCCAGCACCACCGCGATCACCTGGGGAAAGGTCTCGGGGCCGACCGATTCGGCCCCACCGAACGGCTCCGGAAACTGGGTGGCGCCCCAGCCGTACGCGACGGCCAGGACGAGCATCAGTATTCCGTAGATGCGGTCATTGAGACGGGTCACTGGATAATCCCGACTTCCCTGGAGAGAGTCTCAATGTCGTTGATCTGATCCTCAATGAACTGCCTGAACTCCTCACCCTGTACATCGAAAGGAATTAACCCATTCTGTTTCATGACTCGCTGCCACTCGTCACTGGCGTATAGTTGGTCCAAGGCATCGACCCAGTATTGCTTGGCATCGTCAGAGATATCCGCCGGCATGTAGAAGCCGCGCCAGTTGGCACCGACCACGTCCACGCCCTGCTCCTTGGCAGTGGGAATATCGCTGAGATCGCCGGACAGACGCTCTTTGGCGAGGACTGCCAGCACGCGCAGGTCACCGGATTCCATGAACCCTTGGGCTTCACTGATATCACCGGTGAAAACATCGATATGGCCACCCACCACCTGGGTCATGGCTTCGCCCCCGCCGGTAAAAGGCAGGTACTTGATGCGGTTCAGGCCTTCTACACCGGCTTCCTTTGCCAGCATCAATACCTTGAGATGGTCCCACCCGCCCTTTGAGCTGCCTCCGGCAAAGCTGACCGAGTTCGGCTCTTCCTTGAGTGTGCTAAGCAGATCCCCGAAATTTTCGATCGCGGAGTCGTCGGCCACCGCGATGATGCCGTAATCGGCACCCAGGGCGCCGATCCAGTTGACCATATCGGCATTCATTCCCCGGAACTGCCCTTGCGCCAATCGGGTCGTGGTTGCCGTTGAAGCAGCTACGAGCAGCTCCTCGTCCCCGGCCCGCTTGCTAATGACGTGGGCAAAGGCCACGCCCCCACTGGCGCCCGGCATGTTGATGGTCTGAACACTGCCGGGAACCAGGTTCAACTCTTCCAATGTTCGCCCGACGCTTCGGCAAGTGAAGTCCCAGCCACCGCCCGGGTCAGCTGGAGCGAGGCACTCGACCTTGCCTTCGGGCTCATAGGCACTAGCGGCAAAAGGAAAGACAACGGCGCCGGCGACGACTGCTGCGCTGAGAAGGGCCTTTTTCATGGTGTGCTCCATTAACGAATCATTGTTCTATTCAATGCAACCTGTTTCACAGAAGGGAATCTAGAGAGCGGACTGACGCTTCGTCAATGGAGAACAGCGAAATACCAACTAAAGTCGCAAGAGCGTGCTCGCCTGGCTTGAATAGCAACGCCCATCACAACGTGTCGGCCTGGGTATCTTCCGAGCATGAAAAAGCCCAACACCGCTAGGCGTTGGGCTTTTGGCTTATAGGTCTGTCAGGGCTGACTCAAGCTGGGCGCAATGCCTTAGGCCATTGCCGCTCCAATAACGCCGCATACTGGGTCAGAAGGGGAACGTAACGATCACGGACCAAGGCGTTGAATCGCTCGCTTGGGCCGGAAAGTGCCAATGCGCCCATGAGTTCGCCTTCGGAGTTATAAATACCGATCGCTGCTGCAGATAGCCCTACCTGGCGTTCCCCACTGGAAACAGAGACTTGCCCTCTCGGGGTCTCATAATTGAGTACACGCCCTGCTGCCCCTCGCCCCAATGGCAAGCGCACGCCTTCTTCGAGGTGATGGCGAACTTCCAGCCGACCATTCTCCCGTAAACGGCAGATCCGCTCGTCGCCATGGCGGATGTAGAACGAAGCGGTTTCCTCACTCGCATCCCGCAACGATTCCAGAACGGGCCGCACCAGATTCTCGAGTTGCGGCCCCTCGCCTGCCAGCGGCGCCATCCGGGCGAATGCCGGCCCCAAGCGATAAATACCGCGTTCGTCACGCACCACATAGCCAAAAATTTCAAGCGATGCCATCAGCCGCAGAATAGTGCTCTTGTAAAAGCCGGTCGCGTTTGCCAGCTCGGTCAGCGAAAACTCGCGCCGGTCGGCTGAGAACGCCTCCAGCAAGGTCAACGCCCGCTCGACGGCCTCGACGCGTCGCTGATTCATAGGGTTCCTCCTCAATGGGACTAAAGACTAATGTTCTGACAGGCGAAACTGCCTTGCAACAAGAATGCGCCCCTCATATTCTCTTAGTCGAAACTTGTTCTATCTAGGGAAACAAATGGGCGCACTACTTTCTGGCTACCGCGTTCTCGACCTGACCAACGTTCTGGCAGGGCCTTTCTGCTGCCATCAACTAGCCCACCTGGGTGCCGAGGTGATCAAGGTCGAACGCCCCCAAGGTGGGGATCTGGCGCGTCAGTTGGGTGCTGATCCCGAGCTCAACCGTAATTTCATGGGGGTTTCCTTTCTGGCACAAAATGCCGGGAAGCGTTCAGTCACCCTCGATTTGAAACATCCCGATGATCGTCGCCGCTTCCTTGAACTAGTCAAGGAAACCGATGTGCTGGTCGAAAACTTTCGTCCCGGTGTAATGCAGCGCCTCGAATTAGGCTATGAGGCCTTGCGCGAGGTCAATCCAAAGCTGGTCTATTGTGCCATTTCCGGCTTCGGTCAAGACGGGCCCCTGGCAAACTATCCAGCCTACGACCAGATCATTCAGGGCATGGCAGGCGTCATGAGCATTACCGGAGCGCCTGACAATGCTCCCTACCGGGTCGGGTATCCGCTCGCAGATACTGTCGGCGGCCTCACGGCAGCCATGTCCATCAATGCCGCTTTGGCCGAGCGCCCTCGTCGCGCCCATTTCATCGATATATCGATGCTGGAATCGGTGCTGGCCACGATGGGCTGGGCGGTCTCCAACCTGCTCATCGCCGGTAAGGAGCCCCGCCCACTCGGCAATGACAACGTAACGGCAAGCCCCTCGGGAACGTTCCGCACCGGCGACGGCTTGATCAACATCGCAGCCAACAAGCAGGAGCAGTTCGAGGCGGTCTGCAGCATCCTCGGCCATCCAGAGTGGTGCAACGATCCTCGCTTTGCTGAGCGACAGGCTCGCCTGGACCACCGCACTGAGTTGACCCACTGCATCGAAGCCGCCCTGGGCAATGGCACTACCGATCATTGGTGGCGCACGTTGGTCGAGGCCGGCGTCCCGGCCGGGCCGGTGTATAGCGTTGCCGAAGCCTTGGCCCATCCCCAGGTTCGTGACCGCGGTTTGATCGAGCGCTTCGACGAAAGCTCGGTGGGCCGCCCCCTGGAAGTTGTCAGCGGAGGTTATCGAATTGACGGCCAGGCACCCCGAGTTGCCACCCCGCCGCCACGCCTGGGAGCAGACAATTGGGAACTGTTGCCCCCGCATGCCGCTAACGATGAATGACCTACCGGACGACGACCCCATGACCCAGACAAATGACGCAGCACAGGACCTTGATCCGCGCCACGCCCAGCAGTGGTGGCAAACCGACATCATCGACATGCACCCAGGGGAGATCCGCTATCGCGGATATCCTATCGAGGAGCTCATCGGCCAGGTCAACTTCGCAGACATGGTATGGCTCATGACCCGGGGCGAGTTACCGAGCCGCGCCCAATCGACGCTACTTGAAGCTGCGCTGGTCAGCGCAGTCGATCACGGCCCGCAAGCGCCCAGTATCGCCATCGCTCGTATGGCCATGACCTGCGGTAGCAGCCTCAACAATGCCATGGCATCAGCCGTCAACGTCCTCGATGACGTGCATGGCGGTGCGGGAGAGCAAGCCGTCGAACTCTACCAACGGATTCTAGCGCTCCAGAACGAGGGTCACCCTCTAGAAGCTGCTGTTAGTGAGGGTATTGCCGAATGGCAGCAGACCCGTACCAAGATCATTCCTGGCTTCGGCCATCGCTTTCATCCCGTCGACCCGCGTGGTCCGAAGCTGCTGAGCCTGGTGGAAGAAGCTGCCGCTCGTAACGAGGTGGCAGGCAGTTTCGTAGCGATCGCCCGTGAAATCGAGCGCCAACTGATCGCCAGGAAAAACAAGCCGATTCCGCTGAACATCGACGGAGCGACTGCGGTGATTTATGCCGAGCTGGGCTTCCCGGCACCGCTGGCTCGCGGCCTGTTCTGCCTGTCCCGCTCGGTGGGCATACTCGCCCACGCCTGGGAACAGAAGTGCCAGGGCGGCCGAAACAAAGGGCCGATTCCCAAGGGCTGGCTATGGCCCTATGGCGGTCCCACACCACGCTCGGTTCCCGAACGCGACGCTCGATAAAACAACTTCAACACGCACCGAAGGCATCATCGGCAATTCTCTGGAGAACCAACAATGAAAGTGTACAACACGCCTCGCACCCTGCTCGCCCTGCTCGCAACGACGACGATTGGTCTGAGTACCGCGCATGCCGATGACCTGGTCGTCAGCGCGACCTCACAAACCTCCGATGATTACGCCCTCGCCGTGGCCTGGTCGAACCAACTGGCCAGGAGCGACGGGGACAACCGGCTTACCGTGGTCGACAACGGCAGCGTCAACGGCCTGCGCCAGCTGGCTTCCAATCGCCTGGATGTCGCGGTCATCGGCGCTCCGCACTATCTCGATGCCGTCAACAAGCGCGGTAACTTCAGTCAGGATCCTGACCGCCTGACCGAGGCCTATCAGGATCTCCGTAGCCTCTTTGCCATCAGTACCAGCGCCGGCCAGTATGTCGTGCGCGAAGATGCGGGCATTGAAAGCTTCGCTGACCTGGATGGGCACAGCATCGCCATTGGCCGCCCGGGCGGTAATGCCGGCAGAGTCAGCGGCGCTTTCCTGGAAGCTTATGGTTTCGAGCCCGGCGAAGACGTCGATACCCAATACATCGATTACAGCGATGCCTTCAACCAGATGTCCAACGGCCGACTCGATGGCACGTTCGTCTGGGGTGGCCTGCCTCAGGCAGCCATCGACAATGCCTCACGCACCATGGACCTGCGTTTCATCTCGCCCAGCGAAGACAAGATGGAAGCGTTCAGGGAACACATCACGGCCGGCGAGCATTATCGTCTGAAAGCCATTTCCAGCGAGGAGATCGAAAACGCCTATCAAGGTCGTGTCGAGGCCGAGGGTAACGTCAACTTCTGGACATTTCCCTACATGTTCGTCGTCAACAAGGCCATGGAGGACGAAACCGCCTACGAGCTCACCAAGTCGTTGTGGAGCAACCTGGATGCAATCAAACAGACCAGTGCCGCGCTTAACCTGTTGCGCCGTGACGAGGCGACAACGGGCCTGACGGCCGAGCTGCACCCCGGCGCCGAGCGCTATTTCCGCGAAATCGGCTTGATCGAATAACGCTTTTCGAGAAACAGCTATGTCACCGCAACCCACAACGCTACCCGGCCCCGCTCTGCGGGGCCTGGGTTTGGCTGCCTGCGCCGCACTGACCCTGTTCATCGTCTGGACCACGCTGGGCGTTCGTTATCCGGCCCAGATCATGTACGGCATTGCCTTGTTGCTCGGGCTTATTGCCACGTTTTCCTTGAAGCCTGGCCCGCTTGCCGTCCGCCTACCCAGGCTGGATCAAGGGCTGAGCGTCTTGCTGATCGTGCTCAGCCTCGCCAGCAGCGGCTATTACCTCATCGAGTACGACAATATTGCCGCGTTCCGCGAAGGGCTCCCCAACGGCCAGGACATCCTTTGCTATGCCATCGGCACGCTGCTGGTGCTGGAAGCCGCGCGGCGAGTCGAAGGCTGGACGCTCGTCGCGATTACCGGCGGTGCCCTGCTGTATCTCTTCCTTGGCCATTACCTTCCCGGTGAGCTAGGCCATCGCAAGCTGTGGTTCGATCAGGTCCTTGAAGTCAGCTACAGCTATCAAGGGATCTACGGCATCGCACTGGGTGCCGTCGTCGATGTCGTGCTCATGTTCGTGATTCTTGGTGCCGCGTTACGCCACACCGGCGCCGGGGATTTCTTCAACTTCCTGGCGCTACGGCTAGCCAACGGGCGCCGTTCAGGGGCAGCACAAGCCGCGATCATCGGTTCGGCCATGTTTGGCTCCGTCAACGGCTCAGCGCCGGCCAATGTGATGTCGACAGGCGTGCTCACCATTCCCATGATGAAGCGCGCCGGCTATCAAGGCCGCTTCGCCGGCGCGGTGGAAGCCGTGGCCTCTTGCTCGGGTCAGTTGATGCCGCCAATCATGGGGGTGGGCGCTTTCATCATGGCCGAAATCACGGGCATTGCTTATCCCATAATTGCACTGGCCGCCGTCGTACCGGCCTTCCTTTACCTGCTTGCACTCTCTGCTGCAGTCGCCTTCGAAGCGGGCCGCCTACAGCTCAAGCCCGAAGAGACCGGAAACGACCCGTTTGACCGTCGGCGCAAGTCCCAGGGGATCGTGCTGCTGGGCGGGTTCGCCACACTGATCACGCTGTTGATGATGGGTTATTCGCCCACCTGGTGCGGCATGTCCGCCTCCGCGGTCGTGCTCGCCATCGCCATGCTGCTGCCCGATACCCGCCTGTCACTTAACGGGCTCAAGGATGTCATGGTCGACGGCGGGAGAGATGGCCTGGCCGTTCTGATCTCCTGTGCCGCAATCGGTATCGTGATCGGTGCCGTCAATGTCACCGGGCTTGGCGTGACGCTCAATCAAGCCATTGTCGGCTTGGGTGAAGGCCACTTGCTGTTGGCCCTTATTCTTGCCGCGTTCTGCTCGATTCTACTGGGCATGGGCTTACCGACCGCCGCGTCCTACCTGATGGTCATCTTCGTCGCCGGCCCGGCCATCCTTGACCTGGGCGTCGACAAGCTGCAAACCCATCTCTTCGTGTTCTACTACGCTGTCCTGTCGGCCATTACGCCACCGGTCGCCCTGGCTGTTTTCGCTGCTGCCGCCATCACGGGGGAACGTACGCTCAGCATTGCCTTCAGTGCACTGCGGCTCTCCCTGGTAGCCTTCCTGCTCCCCTTTGCCTGGGTCTATCACCCCGAGATCAACCTCGAGTCCCAATATCTTGAAAACCTGCCTTCGCTGATAGCGACCATTGCCATGATGATCCTGGCCACGATCGGCATCAGCGCGGCCAACGTTGGCTTCTTCCGCCGCAAGCTCAACCCCGCCGAACGTCTGGGGATGGTGGTGGCCGGGGTCGTCGCTCTAACCCAGGGGCTATTGTTCTCGGCCATTGCCTCGATAGCCATCATAATCCTGATGCTGCACGCCTACCGGAGCCACCGAAGCTCCGAGGCACACCAGGAGGTATCCTCATGAGCCTTTATGCGCCCCCTGAAACACGCTGGTGCGAAGTCTTCAGCGAAATCCCCGAGAGCCTCAAGCTGTACGATGCGCCTTCCGAATGGATCGATGCCAACAAGCCGGGCCAGTCAGTCCCCAGCTTTCTGGAAGGGCCCGTTTTCGATGCCGAAGGCAATCTGTACGTCACGGATATTCCCCATGGACGCATCCTGCGCGTGACACCCGAAGGCCAATGGTCATGCATCGCGCATTACGACGGCTGGCCAAACGGTATGCGCTTTGGCCCCGATGGTCGCTTATGGATCGCCGATTACCGTCACGGCATTCTCGCCCTGCCACCACAGGGCGGCCAGCCCGAGCCGATCCTGACGCATGTGGCCAGCGAGCGGTTCAAAGGCGTCAATGATCTCTTCTTCGATCGGCGAGGCCGGCTCTACTTTACGGACCAGGGCCAAACCGGACTCCAGGATCCCAGTGGCCGGGTCTATCGCTACGACCTCGACACGCATCGACTCGACTGCCTGATCAACAATGGCATCAGCCCCAACGGGCTCGTTTGCGACTTAGCGGAGAAGGCGTTGTTCGTTGCGATGACGCGGGGCAACGGGGTCTGGCGCATTCCCTTGAAAGACCAAGGGGCTGCCGGGAAGGTTGGCCTGTTCGTGCAACTGGCAGGCGGTGTTTCCGGGGCGGATGGCTTGGCGCTCGATGAGGCGGGAAATCTCTTCGTCTGCGATGCCGGCAACGGGTGTGTGTGGGTTTTCGACCCCCATGGCGAGCCGCTCTGGCGACTGCGCTCGCCGACCGAAGGCCGGACCCTGACCAATCTCGCCTTTGGCGGTGATGACCGGCGGACGCTTTACATGACGGAATCGGCCACCGGCTCGATAATCCGCATCGAGGTGGACAATCCCGGGAAAAAGCTCAGCTATTAACCCTTCCATAGCACTGCACACCGCTCCAGTCGGCGGTCAGCGAGCAGGTGCAGGTGCAGGTGCAGGTGTGCAGGTGCAGGTGCGACGCCGTCGACAACTCGGAAAACAGCGGCCCTGGCCTGCCGCTGGTGGAAGGCTTCGTCGCCTTCATTGCTTAAAATCCACCCAGTATCGCCACCAAACAGGTCATCGCCACCAGTTGCAGGGCCATAGTCAACGCCAACACCGAGCCCAGAGCCGGTACCGCGCGCTCCCGATTGAGGTAACCGCATTGAAGACGATAACGGCGTTGCAATGACGCGCCGATCAAGCAAGCGCATGACACCGTCATCAGCAAAAGCCCGCAGGAGGCCAGAGCATGGTATGGCAACCAGCGCACGAGCAGGGCACTCGCCACCACCAAGGACACAAGTGTCCGGCGCCAGGCGAGCCAATTTCGTTCAGGCTGTAGTCCGGGGTCTGAATGTAGAGGTTGAGCCATTGTCGTCTCGGCTCCCGCCGCTATTCATGAAGCCAACAGTACCGCGAACAGTAATGTCACCGCGGCCACCGCCAGCGAGAGGATAGGGATCTGCAATGGCGGAGGGATCGGGCGATCAAGGCGCATAGCCTGCTCGATCCTCAGCCAGCGAAAGAAGGCGCCGACGCTTATAATCATGGCTAGCGTAGTCAGCAACACCGCCAGGCCTAGGCGAGCCGAATCGGAAAACAGATCACTGGAGAAGGCTTCGATGGCGATACCGCCGGCCAGTAAAGCCAGCGCGGTACGGATCCAGGCCAGGAAAGTACGCTCGTTGGCGAGTGTAAACCGGGGGTCCGGTGCCGCCCCTGTGTGCAGACGGAACCATCGAGATTGGCGATGCGGGTTCAAAGGTACATCTCCCTTATTCAACAACCAGGCCCTCGCGATACGCACTCAATGTCAGCGTTCGCCGACCAGATAGGGCTCCAGCCGTTCAAGCCCGTCCAACTCGCCGATGCCCGGCGCCTCACCCAGGGCGGCAACTCCGTTTTCCACCCGATTGAGCGGTCCGGCCAGTTCGCCGCGCAACGGATTGGGGTTGGAATCTACCTCCAGGGCGCCCTCGCCGCCCACCGCCGCGAGCAAATGCCCCGAGGCAAGCAGACCGATGCCGCCGCCCAGATAGTGGGGGAAGTAGCGCAGACCGGCGTCGTTGATCGCCCTGCCCAGGGGTAAGCCGCGGCTGATGCCGCCCCATTTGGCCGCGTCCGGTTGGATAATGGACAGCACGCCGCTGTCGATGCCTTCCTGAAACCGGACTTCGCCCATCAGGTTCTCGCCGGCCGCCACCGGAATGTCGGTCATCTCCGCCAGCGCCCGCCACTCGGACCAGGGAGCCGTGCACAGCAGGGGCTCCTCGATCCATTTCAGGCCCAGGTTCTCCAGGCGCGGCAGTTGCTCGCGGGCCTGGTTCAGGGTCCAGCCTTGGTTCACGTCCACCATCAGGTCCGCGTCCGCGCCCAGCGTGTCGCGCAGGGCCCCCAGGTTGGCCCGGTCGCGCTCCACCCCGAAACCGATCTTGAGCTTGAAGCGGGTATAACCACGGTCCGCCATGGCTCGGCCCAGGCGCTCCGGCCCGGTGGGATTCAGCCCGCTGGCGTACACGGTTATACGGTCCGAGGCGCCGCCCAGATAGCGCCACAGCGGCTGGCCCTCGCGGCGCGCGCACAGATCCCACAGCGCCAGGTCGATGCCCGCCAGGCACTGGGCGAACGGCCCCGGCTCCGCGGACTGCAGCGCCAATACACGGGTACCGGCCTGCAGGGCGTCGAATGCCTGCTGAGGGGTGTCGTAAACCGCCCCCTTCATCAATGGCCGAAACACACTATCCACCAGCCGTGCGCGATGCTCGGCGCCCACCAATGGAAAGTTGCACCAGATTTCGCCCCAGCCGTGGTGGCCATCCTCGTCGGTCACACGCACCACGACCATGGGCCGGTCCGACATCGTCCCGAAGGAGGTTTCTACCGGGGTTTCCAGGGGGCAGCGGTAAACGAAGGCCTTGATATCGCGGACGGCGACCGGTTTGCTCATGCTTTCAGGTCCATTTCCAAGTGTATGTAGTCGCCGCGATAAACCGCCTCGGCGACGTAGATAATCGTATTGTTCGGATCCACCAGTACCCGGCGCACATTGGCGATCGGGTCGCCGAGCTGCATGTCCAGAAGACGCGACACTTCCAGGTCCGCCTTGGAAATGGTGATGCTCTGCTTGGCCTGAGCGACGGTGACGTCCAAAGACATAAGCACCGGCAGGATGATCTCGTCGCGAAACCGCTGTTCCGCCTTCTCGAACACGCCCTGCTCCAGATAGATGGAAATCACGCAATACTTCACGCCATCGCGGGCATGCACGCGGCGCAGGTGGTGGTAAGCCTCCGCCGGTACGCCATCACTCTCGGTCAGGCGTGGCGGCGTGCTGGAATCGGAGATATTGGTGACCACCGGCGTATCGCCGCGGTAGGCCTCCACCAGGGCGTCCAGCGTGGTTTCAACCTTCACCGGATGCCGCTCGCCGGCGCTTTTGATCACCAGGGTGCCCACCCCGCGCTGTATCTTGATCAGGCCGGAGCGGGCCAGCAACTGCAGGGCCTGGCGCACCGTGACCCGGGATACCGAGAACTCCTTCATCAGCACATCGATGGGCGGCAGCATGGTGCCCTCCGACCAGACCCCGCGATCGATCCGGTAGCGGAAAATATCCGCCAGTTGCAAGTAGAGCGGAATGGGGCTCGCGTTGAGCAACCCGTTATCGTCGTTGTGATCAGCCATTCAATCCTTTCCCGGTGACCGCCGTTTGGGCGGGTGCGTAAACGCCGGACTTCGCGGCGGAGCTATCCGCGATCACTGGTCGGCTCCGAAGCCCGTTCTCGCCGCTGCCTGAACGGCCAACAGCCCTCTTATGGTAATGGCACAAACCGCATTTTGAATGGCGTTACCGCATAACGCCTTGGGAGAGCCATCTCCGGGAAACGCTTGACAGGAACACTAGCATGTGGAAACGTTCGCATCAACTAAAGTCCTAACATTAGGACTTGAGGACTTTTAGATACGAAAATAACACCGAGGAGTAAACGGTGTCCGACAACCAATACGACTACATCGTGGTAGGCGCCGGCTCGGCCGGGTGCATCGTCGCCAACCGACTTTCCGCCGACGGTCGCAATCGGGTGTTACTGCTGGAGGCGGGGGGCTGGGACCGGAACTTCTGGCTGCACTTCCCGGTGGGCTATTACCGCTCGATCTACGACACCCGGGTAGCCCGGCTGTTCGACACCCGTCCCTCGGAGAACACTGGCGGACGCAACATCGTCTGGCCTCGGGGCAAGGTGATCGGCGGCTCCAGTTCCATCAATGGACTGATCTTCATACGCGGCCAGCGCGAGGACTTCGACGGCTGGGCCGAACAGGGCGCAACCGGTTGGTCCTATGACGAAGTGCTGCCCTACTTCCGCAAGCTGGAACGCTACACCGGCGATGGCGACAAATACCGGGGCGACAGCGGCGAGCTGCATGTCTCCGACATTCGCACCGACAACCCGGCCTGTCGCGCCTGGCTACAAGCCGCCGAGGCCTGGGGCCTGCCCTACAACCCCGACATGAACGGTGGCGATACCCGCGGCGTCGGTCCCTATCAGCTGAGCCTTAAGGGCCGCTGGCGGTGCAGCTCCGCCAAGGCTTTCCTCACCCCAGTGAAGGACCGCGCCAACCTCACCATCGTCACCGAGGCCCCGGCCAGCCGGGTACTGTTCGAGGGCAAGCGTGCGGCGGGTGTGGAATGGCGGCACCAGGGCGCCAGCCATCAGTCGCGCGCCGCCAAGGAAGTGATCCTCTGCGCCGGCGCCATCCAGACGCCGCATTTGCTGCAACTGTCCGGGGTGGGTCCCGGCGATCTGCTACGCGAGCACGGCATCGAGCTGGTACACGAAGCGCCGGAAGTGGGCGCCAACCTTCAGGACCACTATCAGGTACGCATCATCTACCGCCTGAAGCAGAAGCTTTCCCTGAATAGCGACATTCGCAACCCCGTCAAGTTGGCTGGCATGGGGCTGGAGTGGCTACTGCGCGCCTCCGGCTCCCTCACCGTGGGCGCCGGCCAGGTGGGTGGCAGCGCCTGCACCCGCCACGCCGAGGACGACCGGCCGGATGTGCAGTTCAACGTTATGCCGCTGTCCGTGGACAAGCCGGGCACGCCGCTGCACGCCTACCCGGGCTTCACCGCCTCGGTGTGGCAGTGTCATCCGCGTTCACGAGGCACGGTACGCCTCACCTCCGCCGATCCGGCCACGGCGCCAGCCATCGACCCCAACTACTTCGCCGATCCCCACGACCGCCAGGTGATCGTGGAGGGCGTGAAGATTCTCCGCGAGATCGCCGGGCAGTCGCCCTTCCGCGACCTGTGGGACGACGAGATGGAGCCCGGCGCCGATGTGGACAGCGACGAGGCAATTTGGGACGCGGTCCGCCACAAGGGCGGCACCGTCTTCCATTGCGTGGGCACCTGCCGCATGGGCAGCGACGAGGGCGCCGTGGTGGACCCGCAGTTGCGCGTGCGCGGAGTGGAGGGCCTGCGCGTAGTAGATGCCTCGGTGATGCCGATGGTGACCTCCGCCAACACCAACGCGCCCTCGCTGATGATCGGAGAAAAGGGCGCCGCTCTGATCCTCAACACCCCACCTCTTCGGGAGCAAGCACAATGAAATTCGATTACCGAGACCACAACACGGGCGGCAATATCTTCGAGACCCGCAACCCGGCGCGCCCCGCCGAGATCGTCGGCGCCTACGCCGAGGTGACCAACGCCGTCGGCGTGGAAGCCATTCTGTCCAGCGCCAGGCGTGCCCAGGCGGAATGGGCAGACGTGCCGCCGGTGGTTCGCGGCGACCGGCTTACCGCCTTTCTGGACGAGGTGATCGCCAATGTGGAACGCATCGCCGAGGCGATCACCCTGGAACAGGGCAAGCCCTTGGGTGAGGCCCGCAACGAAACCCTCAAGGGCTGCGCGGAAGGCAAGTTCATGGCCGGCGAAGCGGCCCGCCAGCAGCTGCAGACCAGCGCCGCCGCCCGACCGCGTGTGCGCAACCTGATCCTGCGCCGCCCGCGCGGCACTTTGCTGGCGATCTGCCCCTGGAACTTCCCGGCGATGACCCCGCTGCGCAAGTTATGCCCAGCCATTGCCTTCGGTAACGCCCTGGTTATCAAGCCGTCCCAGTTCACGCCGGCGGCGGCATTCATCCTGACTGAGATCGCCGCACGCCATTTCCCCGCAGGCCTTGTCCAGGTAATGCCTTGCGGCGGCGCCTTCGCTAGCGAACTGACAGCCAACGGCCGCTTCGACGGCGTCAGCTTCACCGGCTCCGTGACGGTGGGCCGCAAAGTGGCCCAGGCAGCCGCCGTCAGCCTGATTCCCATGCAGTTGGAACTGGGCGGCAAGAATGGCGTGATCATCAACGACAGCCAGGACCTGGATAGCTGCCTGGATCAGGTGTTCGGCGCCGCCTTCCAGACCGGTGGGCAACGCTGCACCAGCATCAGCCGGGTGATCGTACACCGTGACCTCCAGGAATCGGTGGTCCAGGGGCTGGCCGCCCGCGCCCAAGCTCTGACACTGGGCGACGGCATGGACCCGGCCACCACCTTGGGGCCGCTGTGTAACGGCGCCCACTTCGACAGCGTCAAGGCCGCTACTGCCCGAGCCATGGACGAAGGCGCCATCCTGATTACCGGCGGCGACAGCGCCAGCGTGACCGGCTGCGAGGACGGTTACTTCTTCCAGCCCACCCTGCTCGACAACGCCCGAGTGTCGCGGACTGCCAGCCAGGAGGAAATCTTCGGCCCGGTGTTGTCGGTACTGCCCTATGACGATTTCGACGAAGCGCTATCGCTACTGAACGAAACCGAATACGGCTTAACGTCGAGCCTATTCTCCGACTCCCATGCCCTAATCCAGCGTTTTCTGGATGAGAGCCACAACGGCATGCTGCATGTGAACAATGGCACGGTGCCCGACGTGAACATGCCGTTCGGCGGCATGAAGCACTCCGGCTTGGGCGCCTACTCCGTGGGCGCTTCCGCCTCGGCCTTCTATACCATCGAGCAATCCGCCTACCTGGCCTGGTAACGCCTGTTCCATCGAAAAACGCGGCCCGTCGGCGATGACGGCCGCGTTCCATAGCCATAAAAACAGAGACATGATCATGAAAACAATCGCTAAGCTGACGGCATTAGCCGCCCTGATCATCGCTACCGGCGCCCACGCCGCTACCCCCAACCCATTCGACTGGCAATCGGTCCCCAGGAAAGACGACCAGATCACCATGCGCCTGGCGCACTCCCTGAACATGGAGTGGAGTTCGCAGACCGTGGCACTCAAGCGCTTCGCGGAACTGGTGGCTATATATACCGACAACCGCATTCGTCCAGTGATCTTTCCCGGCTCGCAACTGGGTAGCGAAAAGGAGATGTTGCAGCAGGCCCGCCAGGGCGTGATCCAGGTGACCATTCCCGCAACCAACAACATGGCCCAGGTGGCGCCCAGCATGAACGTGCTGCTGCTCCCCTACCTGACGCAAAGCACCGAGGAATCCAATTACCTGCTGGATCATATCACCCCGACCCTCCAACCCCGGGTGATCGAGGAAGCGGGGGTGCGCATCGTTGGCTGGGAAAACACCGGCTGGCGGCATTTCTTCTACAACGCGCCGGAGCCGATCCAGACGCCGGCGGACCTGGCGCCGCTGAAAATGCGCGTGCCGCCCAATGCCATCATGCTCGGCACCTACAAATCCTGGGACGCCTCGCCGGCGCCGATCGCCTGGAACGAGCTCTACAGCGCCCTGCAACAGGGCGTCGTCGAAGGCGGGGACAGTCCGGTCAGCGACATCATCGGCATGAAGTTCGACGAGGTGATCGGACGCATCAGCCGACTGCATTACACCATCCTGACCCACCCCATCGTGGTGTCCGAGCGCTGGTACCAGAGCCTGGAACCGGATCTTCAGGAAGCAGTGCTACGCGCCGGTCGCGAGACCACCGAGTACGTGCGCTGGTGGCAACCGCAGGACGAGGCCCGCTGGTGGAAGCAGGCTGAGGCAGCCGGCGTCAAGATCACCGAGATCGAGGATGAAACGCCTTGGTTGGAAAAGGCCCGCGCCGCCTGGCCAGATTACTACCACCTGATCGGTGAGGATGGAGAGGAACTCACGAAGAAGGCCATGGAAATCCTCGAATCCTACAAAGCAAGCAAACAATAAAACAATCACGCCAGCTGTCGGCCAAGAACAGGCCGACGGGAGACTCCCATGCATAGCCTGCTCAGACGAACACAACTAACACTGTGCCACCTGCTCCTTGCCGGAATGGTCCTGGCGCTGCTGCTTCAGATCATTGGCCGCAGCTTCAACGCCGGCATGGAATGGACCGAGGAACTCTCTCGGTTCGCCTTCATCTCCTTCGTGTTCATCAGCGCGAGCTACTCGACGTTGATGAAGTCCGAACTGAAGATCGGCGTACTCTACGCCTACCTGAGCCGACTCATCGGTGCCAGACCGATGGAAAGGCTGATCACCGCCCTGCTGCTGGTGTTCGATGTCCTGATGATCGTCTACTGCTTTCAGAACGTGTTGGACGGCATCAAGTACCCAAGCGTGTCGCCCGTGCTGGGCTTCAACACCAACTATCTATTCGTGGTGCTGGTTATCGCGTTCGTGCTTTCGGCACTGAGCCGACTCTGGGCCGGTAACGCCAAGGGCAATGCCGTGGAGGAGTCACCATGACCGACGTTCAGCTCGTCCTGATCATCGTACTCCCGCTGTTACTCTTGCTCGGAGTGCCGATCTACGCGGCGATAGGCTTGACCGGCTTCGCGGCGACCTGGTTTTTAGGCGCCGACCTGGTATTCGCCGCCCAGAGCATCTTCAACGGCGTGGACAATTTCGCCCTGCTGGCGATTCCCGCATTCATTCTCGCCGGCAACATCATGGAAAAAGGAGGGCTTACTCACGACATCATCCGCATCTTCAGGCGGATGTTCGGGCATATCCCCGGCAGCCTTGGCATCGTGACCATCCTGTCCTGCATGTTCTTCGCTGCCATTTCCGGATCCGGCCCGGGCACCGTGGCGGCGATCGGATCGATCATGATTCCATCCATGGTGCGCTATGGTTATCCGGCGCCTTACGCAGCCTCGGTGACCGCCACTGGTGGCACCCTTGGCATCCTGATACCGCCCAGCAATCCGATGATCATCTACGCCATCATCGCCAACGTCTCCATCGCCGATGTGTTCGCCGCCGGCCTGTTACCCGGCTTGTTGATGGGCACGGTGCTGGTAGGCACCGCCTACATCACCGCCAAGCGATCCGGCGCGGTAGTTTCACCGGTCCATGAGGAAAATGAGTCCGAAAGTTTGGCGTCGCTGATCTGGCAAGCAAAATTCGCCCTGTTTCTGCCCGTCTTGATTCTCGGTGGCATCTATTCCGGGCTCTTCACTCCCGTGGAAGCCTCCGTGGTAGCGGTACTCTACGCCCTGATAGTGGCCCGGTTCGTCTATCGCCGTCTGGACCTGCCCGCGTTGCATCAGGCATTTGAGCTGACTCATCGGATTTCCGGCGCCTTGATGATCGTGGTGGCCTGCTCCGCGCTACTGGCCAAGGCAATCACACTTGAGACGATTCCTCAGCAGATCTCAGCCGCAATGGCTGGAATTTCCACCGATCCTCTGATGATCCTACTCTGGATCAATATCTTCCTGATCCTGGTCGGGACTTTCATGGAGACTATGTCGGCGATCATCATTCTGGCACCGATCCTGGTGCCGCTGGTGACCGCCTTCGGCATCAACCCGATCCACTTTGGCATCATCTTGATGATCAATACACAGATCGCATTCCTGACGCCGCCCTTGGGGGTGAACCTGTTCGTCGCCAGCCAGATATCTCAGGTACCGGTGGAGCGAATCGTCCGCTCGATCCTGCCCTTCCTGCTGGCACTGCTAGGCGTACTGGCGCTAGTGACCCTGTTCCCGCAGATCAGTCTGGCACTACCGGAACTCCTCAGATCCCTCCGTTAACCTGCCTCGGGGCGCACTATCCGGGATGGCGCGCCCCCATCACGTCGCAATGATAATGCGATAAGCCAAAATGAAGAATGCGGAGCCAGACTCCGCATTCTTTAACCGAAGAGTCCGAATGAAGCGATAGATTATCGACTCCAGTCGCAGCTGGCTGCCGGGTTTCGGGTGTCACGCCCGGGGTTGGTCATCCGTCTCCATTCCTTGGCGGCTTATCACCACCCGATTCCTGCCGTCGCGCTTGCCAACGTAAAGCGACTGATCCGCTCGCGAGATCAGGGCCTGTAGGTCGACTTCTTCACTGTGCGCTATCGCAATACCGATGGTGACGCTCAGGCACATCTCGCTCATTTCTTCCTTCAGCGGCAGCTCGGCGACCTTCGTCTTCAAGCGCTCCGCCACGATTAGAGCGTCGTCAGGGCCGGTGTCAGGCAGGGCAACCACGAACTCTTCACCACCGAAACGACCTATCACATCCGTAGGGCGCAGAGCGTGCGCACAGACCTCCGAGACCTTGCTCAGCACCCAGTCCCCATGACTGTGGCCCCAGGTATCGTTGATGCTCTTGAAATGATCCACATCGATCATGAAAAGGCTGAACGGCACCTTTTCCAATCGCGAACGCTGCAAGAGCGCCTTGGCACGCTTCATGAAATGACTCCGACTATTCAGTCCCGTCAGGGCATCCCGCTCGGCGACCATGCGCAACTGCTCTTCCAGTGATTTTCGATGCGCTATTTCCTTGAGCAGTTGGCGATTTTGATCGCGCGCTTCATGAAGCAGCGCAAATTGCTTGCGCTGCAAGCTCTCTAGACGCAGCAAGGCACAGAAGCCCACTACGTTGGTCATGACCAATAACAGCGCCAAGCGAAGCGTATCCACCGGAGCAAGCTCGGCAAACAGCACCGCAGATACCAGAAAGCCGATGCTCAGATAGAGGCTGGCGAACGTTACCACCGTCAGCAGGTTGGGAATCAGGAGATAGAACGCCATGGTAGCCACTACTACCGCCGTTATCTGCGTGGAGAGGCTCTCGGGGCGCAGGGGAACGATCAGGATGATGCCCGTCGCAAGTATCCAGAGCGGCATTGCGTGTAGCCAGGCCTTATGAGAATAGCTGCCCCTGCGTGCGATAATAAATGCCAGGATAAGGCAGAGGACAACCACCACGCTGCGCATGGTGATTAACAGGTAATATTCTCTAGACAGGCCCAGGAGGTAGTAGTCCGTAATGGCGAACATGCCAAAGACCAAGGTCGCCACAACCAACGAAAGAGAGGACTCGAGTCGTACCCTCTTATTGATGGACCTTCGATACATTGACTCCCTGACATCTTCACGAAACTGCCCCGTCAGCCAATGTACCTTATATTGCTTTTTTAGTGATGCCAAAAGCCTAATCCCCCTGTGTAAAACGGCGATCATCCATTATGACTTCAGCCCCATGGAGTTCCGATCACTGGGGAAATTCAAGAATTTCTGGAGAAACCGATCAGGTCGACTTTACGGGCTTTATCGGCCGTTCATCCCGTTTCTTTATGCCGATATCCAGTCAGCTTCGCTGCCACGCTGGTACCCCACGCCTTACGCTCATTTCCTGAGCGTTGCCCGGACGGCGGCGCGGGCTCCGCCCTGCAACGGGCCTTCCACGGTTTTCCGCCGCGACACGTGGCGCCCACCCTGGCGCCCTCATGCGGCTCACCGGCGGATATGACCTTGACGGAGCCTCCGCGGTGGGCTAATTCTAGTATTTATTGTAATAAATATAATATTAGGATCATTCGTGCCGACTCCAAGAACCGCGAAACGGCAAAAGATTGCCGACCTCATCTGCGAAGACATCAAGCACTGGATCGTGACCGAGGGCCTGCAGCCAGGCGATCGCCTGCCCAACGAGAAGGCCCTCATGGAGCGCTATGAATGCGCCAAGGGGACGATTCGCGAGGCGCTGCGGGTGCTCGAGGTCGAGGGGCTGGTGCAAATGAAAACCGGGCCGAGCGGTGGCGCCGTCATCCGCGAGGTCACGATCGACCCGGCCTGTCGCGCCCTACGCAACTTCCTGCATTTTCAGCATGTGGATGGCAGCCAGGTCTACCAATTGCGGCGCCTGGTGGAAGTCGAGATAGCCGACTCCGTGGTGGAGTGCCTGGACGCAGCCGGCTTCGCCCGACTGCGCACGAACATTGCGCAATGCCAGCGACCTCACGACGATGAACTCAGCCAGCGTCAGCACCGCATGCTCGAGCTCGAGTTCCATAACGTGCTGGCCGAGTACTGCCCCAACCCGTTGCTGCGCTTCGTCAGCCAGTTTCTCAACGATCTCCTGCGCGATCTGGTCGTCATCAAGAAGGCCTACAAGCCCGAGCGGCACGCCTTCGACGAAGCCAATATCCGCTACCACATCGCCCTGGTCGAGGCCTTCGAAGCGCAGGATCGCGAGCAGGTGCGGCAACTGATGCACGACCACATGTGCGATGCCGAACACCACATGGCGGCCTTGGAAGCCGAGGTGGTCGATCAGTTTCTGGTCTTGCCCGAGACCCTGAAGGAGGCCGCCAACCTCTACTCATCCTGACCCACCCGACAAGAACAATACCGACCATGAAGACGCCAGCCACACCGGCTCGTCGCACCCGACGGGTTCTAACTCAAACAAGAGGAACAACAATGTCTGTGCGTACCCACACCGCCACTTTCGCCATCACCCTGCTTGCGGGCAGCCTGCTGGCAACACCGCTGATGGCCCAGGACAAACCCGCCATCGACTTCTATGGGGTCAAATCGGTTTCAGGCGCCTTTGCCAGTTATGGCAAGTACGCCGAAATGGGCTCCCAGCTTGCGGTCGAGGAGATGCAGGAAACCCTGGGCCGCGAGATCAACTACACCACGCTGGATACCGAAGGCAACGCCGGCCGTGCGATTCGCAAGGTGCAGGAAGCGATCAACCAGGAAGACGCTCGGCTGTTCAATGGCGCAACCCTGTCCTCGACCGCCCTGGCCATCGGCAAGGAAGTCAACAAGGCCGGTGGCGTTTTCATGACCCCGGCCGGCGCCGATGAGCTGACCGGCAGTGAATGCAACGCCTCCACCTTCCGCTGGTCGGTGCCCACTTACGGGGCGATCCGCGAAACCCTGGTGCCGTTGATCGAGAAACTGCCGGATGCCAAGCGCTGGTACACCATCACCCCCGAGTATGTCTTCGGCGAAGCCCTGCTGCAGAACGCCAAGAAAGTCTTCGAGGAGTACGGTCTGGAGCATGTCGGCAATAGCTACCACTCCCTGCAGGAACAGGAGTTCTCGGGCTATCTGACCAACGCCATGTCCACCTCACCGGATGTACTGGTCCTGCTCAACTTTGGCGCCCAGTCGTCCAACGCACTGCGCCAGGCCCGCAACTTCGGGCTCAACGAGCAGATGGACATCGTCATGGTGTGGTCGGCCGGCCTCGACCAGTTGCAGGAGCTGGGCGCGGACAATGTCGAGGGAATCTACTTCGGCGCGCAGTACTGGCACGAAGTCGACACCCCCATGAACCGGCACCTGGTGGAAAAGGTGAAGGCAGCGTACGACATCACGCCCAACTACCCGCTGGCTGCCGACTACATCATGACCCGCACGATGCTCGAGGCCGTCGACGCCACCGGTGCCAGTGAAGGCCCCGAGCTGATCGCCGCCCTGGAAGGGCTCACCTACCAGGGCCCCACCGGCGAAGAAACCATCCGCGCCGCCGACCACCAGGTGATCAAGGATTATTACCTGCTGCTGGGCAAGGGCCAGGCCGAGATGGACGATGCCGATGATTTCGCCGACATCATCAGTTCCGGTCATTCCTTCGTCGAGGAAGACAAGAGCGTCTGCCAACTCTGACCCGGACGCCGGAGTGCCTGCCACTCCGGCCCACCAGGAGACGTGAACAATGCTCAATGTCTATCTGTTCCAGGTGCTCAACGGCCTGGGCCTGGGAATGATCTACTTCCTCATCTCGGTCGGGTTGACGCTCATCTTCGGGCTGCTGAACTTCGTCAACTTTGCCCACGGGGCGTTCTTCCTGCTGGGCTCCTACCTGTGCTACACGCTGGTCACCCTGACCGGCAACTTCTGGCTGGCGTTGATCGCGGGCCCGCTGGTGATCGCCATGCTGGCCTGGGCCTTGGAACGCAGCCTGATCCAGCGTATCTATCATCTGCCCCACACCTTCCAGATTCTGGTCACGCTCGGTATCGCCCTGATCATCCAGGAGCTCTCGATCATGATCTGGGGCCCGGTCGGCAAGAGCGTTCCCACGCCCGAACTGCTCCAGGGCGTGGTGCGCTTCGGCAATTTCGCCTACCCGATCTATCGCCTTTTCCTGATCGCCTTCAGTGCCGGCGTCGCCATCCTGCTATGGCTGCTGCTCGAGCGTACCCGCTTCGGTGCCCTGGTGCGGGCGGGCAGCGAATCCACCGAGATGGTCTCGCTGCTGGGCTCCAATATCTTCCGGCTCTTCTCGATCACCTTCGCACTCGGCGTCGGGCTGGCGGGGCTGGCCGGCGTGCTCTCCGCCCCGCTGAGGGGCGCCCACCCGTTCATCGGCCCGGAAGTGCTGGGCCTGGCGTTCGTGGTGGTCGTCATCGGCGGCATGGGCTCGTTCAGCGGCGCCCTGGTGGCCGGCCTGCTCGTCGGCGTCGTGCAGAGCCTGATGACCACGCTCTGGCCCCAGGGCGCCAGCCTGATGATCTACGCCGCCATGGCGGTGGTCATTCTGCTTCGTCCCTACGGCCTTTTCGGGAGAGCCTGATATGGATACCAAAACGGCCGCCGTCGCTTCTTCGGCGAAGCGCAACGGCGCCGCCCCTCTGGCCCGCCCGGGCCGGGCCCGCTGGGCGCCGGGGACGACGCTCGCCATGTTTGGCGTGGTCATCCTGCTCCCCGTCGTGCTGCCTTCGGCCACGCTGGCCACCGAGATCCTGATCTTTGCCATGGCGGCGCTGGCCTGCAACCTGCTGCTGGGGTACACCGGCCTGCTGTCCTTCGGCCAGGCGATCTTCTTCGGGGCGGGCGCCTACTGCAGTGCCCTGGGCATGCTGCACTGGCAGTTGGGCTTGTTCAGCGCCCTGCTGCTGGCGTTGAGTGTAGGGGCCGTGCTGGCCTTGCTGGTCGGCCTGCTGTGCATTCGCCGCAAGGGCATCTACTTCGTGATGCTGACGCTGGCGCTGACCCAGATGGCCTACTTTCTCGCCTATACCCTGAGCGACTGGACGGGCGGCGACAACGGCTTGCTGGGCGTTCCGCGCCCGCCCATCGCCCTGGGCGGCACGACTTTCGTCAGCCTGGCCTCGCCGCTGGCCTTCTACGGGCTGGTCGCCGTGCTGTTCGCGGTGATCTACATCATGGCCCGACGCATCACCAGTTCGCCCTTCGGCAGCACCCTGCTGGCGATTCGCGAGAACGAGGCAAGGGCCGCGGCGCTGGGCTACGACATACGCTTGTTCAAGATCATGGTTTTCGTGCTATCCGGCGCCATTACCGCACTGGCCGGAGCGCTCTACGCCATGCTGCTCAACTTCGCGCCGCTGTCGAACATCGAACTGCTGATGTCCGAGCAGATCCTGATCATGACCATCATCGGCGGCACCGGCTCGTTGTTCGGCTCGCTGCTGGGGGCGGGCAGCATCGTCCTGCTCGGCGACATCCTCTCGGCCATCTGGCCACGCTGGATGCTGCTATTGGGGGTGGCGCTGATCGCCGTGGTGATCTTCATGCGCGGCGGCTTGTGGGGTGGGCTGACCAGCCTGCTGCAGCGTGCACGCCGTGCGGCATCGCACGACAAGGAGGCGTGACATGACCAACTCGCACGCTCCCCTGCTGGAAACGCGCCAACTGGAACTGGCCTACGGTGCCTTCAAGGCCGTGGGCGGGGTCGACCTGCGCATTCACTCCGGAACCATCCATACCGTCATCGGCCCCAATGGCGCCGGCAAGACCAGCCTTTTCCACTGCCTGACCGGGGAACGCCGCCCCACGAACGGACGCATTCTGCTCGATGGCCGGGACATCACCCGCCAGCCGGCCCATGGCCGCGTGGGGCTGGGCATGGCGCGCTCCTTCCAGATCACCAGCCTGTTTCAGGAACTCAGCGTCCACGAGAACTTGCGCCTGGCGGCGCAGGGCGTGGACGGCTGGAAGGCGCTCAATTTCTGGCAGCGCCTGGACACCCGCAAGCGCCACATCGACACGGCCGACGAGGTGCTCGAGCGCCTGAACCTGACCGAACGGGCCGGCATTCCCGCCGGCGAACTCTCCCATGGTCAGCAGCGCATCCTCGAAGTGGGCATGGCCATCTGCGCCCGCCCCAAACTTCTGCTGCTGGACGAGCCCACCTCGGGCATGGGGATCGACGACATTCCGACCATGACGCGCCTGATCGGCGAGCTGGGCAAGGATCATTCCATCCTGCTGATCGAACACAACATGAGCATCGTCATGTCGATCAGCGACACCATTACCGTGATGAACCGCGGCCAGGTACTGGTCGAGGGCACGCCCGACAGCGTGCGCAACGATCAACGGGTCCGCGAAGCCTATCTCGGGGAGGCCGCCTGATGCTCAAGCTCGAAAACATCCACAGCTACTACGGCAAGAGCCACGTCCTGGAAGGGGTTTCGCTGCAGGTGGAAGCCGGCGAGCTGGTGACCCTGCTGGGACGCAACGGCGCCGGCAAGACCACCACCCTGAAAAGCATCGTCGGGCTGGTCGACACGCGTCAGGGCAACATCACCTTCAACGGCCACGACATTCGCGGCATGCAGCCTTTTCGCATTGCCCGCCAGGGAATCGCGCTGGTGCCCGAGCATCGCGGCATCTTCGGCATCCTGAGCGTGGAGGAAAACCTGCGCATCGCCACGCGCAAGCAGAGCCGCTGGCAGCTGGGCGACATCTACCGCTGGTTCCCGCGGCTCGAGGAGCGTCGTCGCAACAGCGGCAATGCCCTCTCCGGCGGCGAGCAGCAGATGCTGGCCATCGCCCGCGCGCTGCTCAACGACCCGAAGATCCTGCTGCTGGACGAGCCGACCGAAGGGCTGGCGCCGGTCATCGTCGACGAAATCATCAAGATCCTCACCGCCATTCGCGAAGAAGGCCTCCCCGTGCTGCTGGTGGAACAGAACCTGCGAGTGTGCGAGGCCGTTGCCGACCGCCACTACATCCTCGAGCAGGGGCAAGTGGTCTACCAGGGCCGCGCCGACGCCTTCAAGGCCGACCCGGCCATTCGCGACCGTTACCTGGCGCTCAGCGCGTGAGACGCCCCCGTATAACACCGACAAGGACATCACCATGACTCAAGCGATCACCCCGGCCGCAACCGCTCATGCCCTGCCGCGCACCGACGCCCAACGACTCTGGAACGCCCTGATGGAACTCGCCCGGCTGGGTGCCACGCCCAAGGGCGGCGTCAATCGCCAGGCGCTGACCGACCTGGACCGCCAGGCCCGCGACCTGTTCATCGACTGGTGCAAGGCGGAAGGCTGCACCATCCGTATCGACAGCATCGGCAATATCTTCGCCCGCCGGGCCGGCAGCGAGCCGCACTCCCCCGCCGTGATGACCGGCAGCCACATCGACACCCAGCCCACCGGCGGCAAGTACGATGGCTGCTTCGGCGTGCTCGCGGGACTCGAAGTCATTCGCACGCTCAACCAGCACGACATTCGCACCCGGGCCCCCATCGAGGTGGTGGCCTGGACCAATGAAGAAGGCTGCCGCTTCTCCCCCTGCATGATGGGGTCCGGCGTGTTCGCCGGCCAGCTCGGGCTGGACGACATGCTCGGCCACACCGACGCCGATGGCATCAGGGTGGGCCAGGCGCTGGACGACATCGGTTACCGGGGCCAGGACAGCGTGGCGACCTCCGAGATCCAGGCGTATTTCGAAGCGCACATCGAACAGGGCCCGATCCTGGAAGACACCGAACGCACCATTGGCGTGGTCATCGGTGCGCTGGGGCAACGCTGGTTCGATCTTACCCTCACCGGCATGGAAGCCCACGCCGGCCCCACGCCCATGAACCTGAGAAAGGACGCCCTGCTGGGCGCCGCCGAACTGACCCAGGCGGTCAACCGGATCGCCCTGGAGCATGCGCCGCATGGTCGCGGCACGGTGGGCTCGCTGGCGGTCCATCCCGGATCGCGCAACGTCATACCCGGCGAAGTGAAGATGAGCATCGATCTTCGCCACCTGACGCCCGAGGCGCTAATAGAGATGGCCCACGCCCTGGAGCGGGCCATCGACGAGGTCTGCCAGCGCCATGGCCTCGAACACACGCTGACTCCCACCGCCGACTTCGCGCCGCAGTACTTCGAAGAGGAATGCGTCAGCGCCATTCGCCAGGGGGCCGAAGCCTTGAAGCTTTCGCACATGGATATCGTCAGCGGCGCCGGTCATGACGCGATCTTCATCGGCCGCGTGGCGCCCGCGGCGATGATCTTCGTGCCCTGCGAGAACGGCATCAGCCATAACGAGAGCGAGTTCGCCAGCCAGAGCGACCTGCACGATGGATGCAACGTCCTGCTGCGGGCGGTCGTGCAGGCGGCCGGCGTCGACCAGCAGAAAGAAGGGTGAAGCCGGCCATGACACACCCCGATGCTCCCACTGAACTGGCCCGGATCACCGCCAGCCAGGCGCTTGCGCAATTTCGTCGCAAGGCGCTGTCGCCCGTCGAACTCGTCGAGGATTGCCTGGCGCGTATCGAACGTGACAACCCCCGCGTCAACGCCTTCTCGTATGTCGGCGCCGAGCAGGCGCTGGAAGCCGCCCGGCAATCCGAAGCCCGCTGGCAGGCAGGCGAGCCCTGCGGCGAGCTGGATGGCGTGCCGATCACCATCAAGGACCTGACGCCCACCCGTGGCATGCCCTGCCGCATGGGCTCGGCGACCAGCAACCCCGACGGCCCCTGGGATACGGATGCGCCCATCAGCCGGCACTTGCGCAACGCCGGGGCGGTCCTCCTCGGCAAGACCACCTCCCCCGAATTCGGCTGGAAAGGAGTCACCGACAACGCGCTGCACGGGATAACCCGCAACCCCTGGGATACCCGGCTGACCCCGGGCGGCTCCTCCGGCGGGGCCGGCGCCGCCGCCGCGCTCAACCTGGGCCTGCTGCATCAGGGCAGCGACGCCGGCGGATCGATTCGCATCCCCTGCAGTTTCACCGGCACCTTCGGCATCAAGCCCACCTTCGGGTGGGTCCCCCAGTGGCCCGCAAGCGCCATGAGTACGCTCTCCCACCTGGGCCCCATGACGCGCACGGCGGAAGACAGCGCGCTCATGCTCAATGTCATCGCGCAGCCGGACCCACGCGACGGCTATGCCGGCAACCCGCGCTGCCCGGCCTGGCTGACACCGCCACCGCCCGACCTGACGGGCTGGCGTATCGCCTACAGCGCCGACCTTGGCTATGTGAAAGTCGCCCCGGACATTGCCGCCTGCGTGGAGAAGGCCGTGGGCCTGCTGGAAGAACTCGGTGCGACGGTCGAGTACGTGGACCCGGGATTCCAGGACCCAATCGAGACCTTCAACACGCTCTGGTTTGCCGGTGCAAGCCAGGTGCTGGAACGGCTGGACGAAGCACAACAGCAACGGCTCGACCCCGGCTTCCTGGATATCGCCCGGCGCGGCCGCGACATTTCCCTGCAGCACTACCTGGCCGCACGACGACAGCGGGCGGAGCTGACCGCACACATGGCCAGCTTCCATGAACGCTACGACCTGCTGCTGACGCCAACCATGCCCATCGCGCCCTTCGCGGCGGGCCACAACACACCACCCGGCGGCCCGTACAAGGAATGGATGGACTGGACGCCCTTCAGCTACCCGTTCAACCTGACGCAACAACCCGCGGCCTCCCTGCCCTGCGGCCTCGACGGCCAGGGGCTCCCCGTCGGGTTGCACCTGGTTGGCCCCAAGTTCGAGGATCTAAAGGTCATGCATGCCGCGCGACTGCTGGAAACCCGGCTGACGACCCTACAGCCGCCGGCTAACTGAAAGGCCAAAAAACAAAACCCCGGCTCGTTAACCGCCCCTACATCGGTTGGTATCCAACCTTCAGAGGCAGCTCACGAGCCGGGGTCAGCGTGACAACGGCTTACATTCAGGGCCTGGCGGGTGTCTAGAATGCCCGGGGCGATGCATGGCGACCTGAACCATTACTTCACCGGATCAAACATCTACTTCTGTCGTACCCATCGGTCAGCTAACGGCCAGAAGCAGACGTTAAGCCAGAGTAGATATAACGCCAGCCATAAACGGCGCCCTGACACGGGCGTCCGGTGGAGGCCGAAGGCCGGAACGAATTTGATGGCCTTGTTAAGTGCCTACGCCGAGCCATGACGTAAGATAGGGCCCTGCAATAACGCCCACCACAAACAAAATAACGCCCACCAAAAACAAAATAAGGCCGGCAGCCAAATTGATTAAAATGCGAATTCTCGCTCTTTAGTCTTTCCTCTATTAAAGCTTGATTCCAGTTGCCTACCGATGGCTCGCGCCTTGCCCTCTTCGACTTTGGCAAGTTGTGAGAAGCGCTCATACTCACCTTTGAGACGCTCGACATCAGCAATTTTTCGACTCAACTCGCCTTCAAGCCGCTCTACTAACCGCGAGGTGCTCTGGAGGGCTTCGTACGCGTTGTCAATCTTACGCCCGAATGACTCCTCGGATTCCGTCAGGTCCTCGATGAGGTGCTCGAAATCACGAGAGACCTTTGGCGTGAACATCTTTATCAAGGTTCTGTAAAGATACCTGTTGATTAACTGAAGCTTATCTTTCCTGGTTCGATCCATATTTACACTTAACGCTAGGTTAAGGTGCGCCGTAGGCGTCATTAGAAATCAATTGTTATGTAGTCACTTCTGGACATCAAGGACAAATTGATCATGCTTCATATAAAGCTTGATAACTTCAATGTTTTTTCTATCACATATTTTCCGGATAGCCTCTTCGTTGTCAAAAGATATTTTTGCGCCTAAAATCACACGCTTTGGTTTCGGCATACGATAAGAAACTTCTTGTTTTATGAGCATATTCCCAAACACAAGCCGCCACTCTTTTTCATAAGACCATTCGGCACTTTTAATAAGTGCAGTTTGATTTAGGTAGAGTATGTTATCTACATTTTTAGTTGGGCCAAACACATCGGTAGCATCAAACATTTCATCAGAGTAAACGACAGGGTAAATTGACCTAGCCCTTAAGTCTTTATCACCTAACTCATAAAAGTCATACCCTATACAGAACCCTGAATGATAATCAGCATAGTGCGACCACATTAGTATGGATTTTGGATTTTCAGAGAAACAGCAGATTTTAAACATCCCCTTAAAACCCTCGGACGTTTCTCGAACCAAAGCATTCGCATGTTCTTTCATCGCATGACTTAGAGCCTCACCACAAGAGCGACCGAATTCAGGTTCATCAGGATAACTTAGTTCAAGTAGCTTAATTGTAGGGCTTTCACTCTCTCTGACTGCTTGAATTTGTTCTTCAGTTAACCCATCTGTCAACCCATTCTCATGAGCCATTGATAAAACTAAATCTGAATTGTCAGGATCTATCGCTACTTCATGATGAAATGAGCAATCGTATGGATCATTGAAGTTCTTTGGGTCAGATAGCCAAACTGTGTCTTCTTCTAAATTTTTCAGAGAATATTCGTTAATAGATCGGTACTTATAAAGTATACTTGGAATATGATCATACTTCAAAGACATGGCTCTATCGATATTTTCTACAGATATACTCTCTGAAAAAACCAACTCTTTATATTCTTGAAACCAATCCATATTTTTTAACTCTGACTCTAATTTGACAACATAACGCCCGCAGCACACGCAGCTTTGTAGTGGAGGCGAAACCGAAACGGAAAAGCCGTCGTCGTGCCTGCGCTTGTTATATTTTATACTTATTAAATGACCTGCTAACTTATTTTTTGGTAAAATTTTTAATAACTTCGGCATCAGTTTTTTCTCGATCACTACTCGACGAGTAGCAAAAACTAACTGTATGATCACCCAACATCTTTCCATATAGCTTTGGACGTAACAGCCTAGACTTATTGTCGTTGAATATAGATCTTTTCCCGTTATCCGGATTTCTACGAATAGCATAACAATATATCTTACATGGATCTTCGCTATCGCTTTCGGAAAGCGATTTTATCATCGCTCTCTTAAGCGTATTGCTTTTCGACAAATCAACTTTTCCAGGTATAAATTGAGCAAAGTGTTCGCTAAATTGGCGTAAAATCTCGCCAAGATTTTCAGACCACTCAATACCAAAATACTCTCTCAAAGTTTGAGCATCTGCTAGAAGCTCTCGAACATTTGCAGGAACAACTAGACTATCATTGAAATCATGTGTTTTAAGAAACTCTACTCTTAAGAGAGCATATCGACTCTCTTTAACTTCATTACTTTGATAGAGCTTCACTAAAACCACATAGTCTACTTTTTTATATTTAAAGGAAAAGGCTTCAATAGCCCAACCTTTTTCTTCCATATCAGCTTTAAGTAGCTTGAAATTTTCAAATATATTCATGCTATCCTTAATCAAAGATTTACACTGCGAATATCAAAGCTCAGTAAAAATATAAAGCATATTTATCAGATGTATCGTTTGAATGACCAGCTCCACATTTTTAAACTAAATGCATTTAGGTCCGCATGAATATAACGCACGCCATAAGCGGCCGAGTGAAATGAGGTCCAGCGCACGAAGTGCGCGAACTTAATGGACTGGTTAAGCCTCGTCACGGCAAAATCTTACGCATGAGTGCATTTGGAACGACTACTCCCCGCAACTCGGGTGCCCGTCGCTCAATTATACCGAACCCGAACTTTTCAAAGAAAGGCTGTGCCGTCCGGCTAACGTCGGATATCAATTCTGTTAAACTAAGCGATACTGCCTCACTATGAAGAGTCGACATCAGTAACTTTCCAATTCCCTGACTTGGGTGAAATCCCGAGACGAAAAAGTGGTCAACATAGCCAGAAGGCTGCACATCGGCATAGCCAACAATCATTTCATCAATCTCTGCGACAAATGGCTTGATGTCACGCATTTCCGTGCCCAAAGCTCCTGATCCAAGCTTACCGGCGCCCAAGGATTAATCTGCTCCGGTGTGTACTCGCGGCTTGCAACAAGATGAATCGCCGAGTGAAAGACTTCGAAAAGCTCACGCTCATCACCAATACGAAAACGACGGATATGCACTATTTCTCCTATGAGGCTTAACGCCCGGCTCACGTGCCGATTGGAGCCGCGAAGCGGCGGAAAATCGGTCGCTGTGCAGCCGATTGTTAGGCGCTTTTTTCTCATCCTAATAGTGCATGACCATTCTAGGGATTCTCTACTTCGGGCGGTGGCGGGTCCACATCAAAGTAAACATACTTTGGCTCGCGTCTCAAACCTTCGACCGGGTAAGTTTTGACCAAACGTCGATTACCCTCGTCATACGTAATGCCATCGACCAAACACGCTTCAGCTACGTTCGGGTTGTAGGAGTGCAGCCACGCATAATTTTTTTTCGTCCACGATAGTACCGCCTTCTGTAGTGCCCTACTGTCGTGAAAATAGTCCTGATCCGTGACGGTGATTCCCATCACGTTCAAGCAGAAGCCAATAATCCTAGCCCCCTTAAAGTTTGGGAAGCGCGCCATATCTGCTATCTCATTGTAGATAAGACGACGCACTTTGAACTTCACTACCTTGCCAGCAGCTGCATTTAGACTTCTGAAGTTGAACAGCTCACCCCAGACGGAGTTATGCTGGATCCACCAACACTGGCTGGCAGGGGACCGAACTGCGGATGCGCAGAATATGACCTCGAAGATTATGGCAACCAGGTGATCATAGAAGGATTCCCTACCACGCTCCTCCCGAACTCTTAGCTGGAGGCCCTCAGGAACCCCCCTCTTTTCGAGAACCTCGCTTGCGTCCTTGATGAATTCAACGACAACTCGAAGCCTCGCTTGTACATCGTCATCCCAGCCACTGTTCGCGATTCCATCAATTTTGTAGAGATCGAATGCAGCGTGCTCAATGTAGCCCTTTGCGCGGTACAGCACGAAGGAGTGGTTCCAGAAATCATTCTCCACATAATCGCGGAGGGTCATTAGAACTACCCGGCAGTATGCTTTCCATTGCGCAGCATCCCACTTTCTTTTGTCCCATATGTCTGGGTCTAAAAGTGTTCCGATTACCTCAACCATCTTGTAATTTGAGAACATGGCTTGGCTCAAAGGCTTGTGATAGCCGATCAAGCCGGATTCGTACCCTTCGGCTTCATGGAATAGGAAGGAATCCTTATTTGCGAGGGCCTCGTTCACGATATTCTTGGAGAAAATCTCTACTGGGACGCCATACTTCTGTGTCTCGCCAATCTCGTAGAACACAGCTAACGCAGTACCGGGGGACGATTCGACAATTTCCCTACAGAACCTCTTATCGGCAATCAGGAGCAATATATCATTAGCACAGGCTGTCACCTTCGGCGGGTTCTTATCTTCCTTTTCGTGCCTACGGTAGTTTTTAAACTCGCCCTTATCCGTGGCGTGGCGAATCAACGACTTCGCCGAGCGGGCAACTTCATCTGCAATCACAGATAGCTCAGACGGAGAGCCTTTGAGAATAATCCGATAAAGGATTTGGCCATACCGCTGGGCATTCCTCTTACCAAAGACAGGAGGACGAATGAAAGCGAACCATGCCCATGTTAGAAACGTCAGAAGAAAAATACCTCCGAGCAAGGCCTGCCATCCTGATGGCGTCAAGAGATTCCCTCGTGGAACCAGCCATTGCTCCGCACGCCACAGATCCGTCAGTAGGGTCAAAACGCCCACAGCTGCTACCACAGAGAATGTTATCCCTTGGAGCGGTAACGGTGTCGTTCTAACCCTAAAGCGGTAGCGCACATCCGCTATTGTCCATGCCAATACCATGAGCGCTAGTCCAGCAAGAAATTCGGAGAAACCAAAGAATCTCGGAGCATTCGCATCAAGCGGAACAAAACACACGAATTCATAACAATAGTTGCTCGACACCTCTTCCCCTATTTAATACCTATTTTGCTGATGTCTTGAATCGACGTAGAAACCCCAAAAAGCAAGCCACACTTCTAGTGCCTAACGTCGCCATCACAGGTGGCAAAAAGTGTAGTGAGTGGAACGAACGCAGCTTTTTGGCATCCCGTGCATGGCCTTGTTAGCTTTTATTACTCTCATAATTATCAAATATGAATGCCACATGTTCGGAAAAGTCATCAAACTCACTAATTTTAAAAGTATTGCAACCATTAGCGGTTAAGTGAAACGCAATAATCTCACCACCAATGTAAACACGTTCGCTTTTTGGAGCAGAGTTTTGAATAAATCGTTGCTGTTCCATCATCGTAGAGAGCAATTCAATCAAGTTACCTTCTAAAACATCACACTCGGGCTTTACTCCAGCACCATAACCAATCTCCTCTGACATAAAATTGTTGGTTGACCGATAGGCAAAACCAACAACGCTTTCCGTTTCTTCGGATATGCCAAATTGATATACAGTGGTTGTGAAACTTTTTGGCAAAGAGTACTTTTCTTTGTATTCGCTCCATAAAGCACGCAACCTTTCAGGAGTGTGGTAATCTAGATTGTGAATGCCTTTTACGACCATCCTAGTTGAAGCCTGCAAACCCCATTCGTTCGAAAAACCTCCAGCCCCAGTACCAGCAATAATCATTTTTAAATGCGGAATATGGTTTGCTTTCGAACAAAAAAATGCGGGATTCCCATGAGCATCAACAGCTAAAGTGTCTGTTGCAATTAGAGCCTGCGACTCATCCGTGTAAAAAATTAAAGATGACATTCTTCTTCCTTTGAAAGCTAACGGCGCGAGCTTGCGAGCGTCCGGCGACCGTAGGGAGCGAATTTGATGGCCTTGTTAAAAGCCTTTGCTATGCACACACAGACCATGAGCCGCCTCTTCCATGATATGTTTCAGCCGACAGCAAAAACTTCCTACCACAATGATTGCACTTGAATTTGTAATGAACAATATCGTCCCATGGTCCTTCAGCAGAAACCTGATCAAAAGGAGTAGCCCAGGCCTCATCATTTCCGCCGACAACACAGAGCGTTCCGTCAGCGACGTTATCCTTCGCAACCCGCATGGCCTTCCTAAGCTCTGACGGATGTGAAATATCAAATTTGTTTTGCAGATCTTCGCACTCGGTACAATCATTCATAGCTTTTAACAGGTATTAGACAGCGTGTTCGTTTATTGACTTAAACGCGCACGCGCGTTCAACAATGTTATTGAGTATGGTGACAGGTCATTAACCTATTGAAATAGCTCGTCATTAAGTATACTCGGCAACATAACACCAATAACCGTGCCTGCTGCATAACACCCTTGAACGCGCATGCGGCCTTCCTCGGACCGTCCGCTCTGGGTCGAAAGCAGACGCTGCCTTGCCAAGCTTCAAACACCATTGATCATTCCTAGCATGCAAGTCAGGCCTCATGGGGTCACCCAACGCCACAGCTCCCGAGGGCACCTGCTGCGATCACACACCCAGACACACTACCGCCCGGGGATGACATCCTTTCCCTGCGACTCGCTATGCATTGTTCTCTTTGTATTTTCTATCGGCCGCTAGCCCAGAGGCTTAACTCTACTTAGCCTCGCTCGGTAACGTTTTGCAATGAGACTTACCGGCAAGTTTGGGGAAGCCGGTAATTCTGGGTGACGCTCATCAGCCGCTCGGCCGCTCATTCCCCAGCCGCTCGTCGCGCAGGGCGAGGCCGGGCCGTAGCGGCGGCTAATCGGCTATTCCTCTCTTTCGCCAGCCACCCAGCGGGCGAAGGCTTTGGCCTGAGGTCCGTCTCCTGCACGGAGTAGACCACCAGGCGCAGATGCCGGCCTTCGTCGACGATCAGGCGGGTGTGCTCGAAGCCGACCTTGCCGAGCCCATCGAGCTCGAGCGCACGCACGCCCTGGCGCGGGGCATCCACCTCGTGGCGGCGCCACCACTGGAAAAAGTCGGGCGAGTGCGCTGAATGCTCCTTCACTTGGATGGCGATGATGGGATCGCCATCCGCCCGCGCGTAGTCGCGCCGAAAACTGGAGAGAATGCGTGGAGCCTGGGTCGGCCAATCGGCAATCACCTGGCGCAGCTCGGGGTCGGTGAACAGCATCCAGAGCAGATTGCGATACTCGGCCGGCTGCCGGTCGAAGCCGAACACCCTCGCCGCCTTGTTAGCCGAGTAACTGCGCACGTGCGGCCGCAAAGCCATCCAGTATCGTGCTATGCGCGGCGCCGAGGCCTTCGACGCAGTAGCTGTTCAAAAACTGTCGGCCGGCAAAAAGTCTGCGGTCGGTCTCGGTCAGTTTGGCCTGCTCGCAGACCCCGTCCCATGCACCGGCGATCATGACCAGTTGGTTCTCGATGATGGCCTGGGCCTGTTGGTCATTGAGCAGGAAATCCGGGGCGGCCGCGAGGCAGCTGTGCAGCGTACTCATACGGTTTTCGCCCTTGATCAGCATCGCCTGCGTCGCCTCGTTGCCCGTTCGCCCCTGCGGGCAGATGTCATAGGCTGGGGTCAACGAGAGCATCCTGCCGTCCCAGAACGCGGCATGGTTGCGGGCATGATCGTCCGTGTTGCCGCACAGGATATTGAAGACGATCCGAGCGAAGAGCTCTCGCAGCGTTTGCTTCGGATCAGTGAAGCGATGACGGATGACTTCGGCAAGGTCTTCGTAAGACGCATAGCGCGCCATCATTTCGTCAAGGCCGAGCATCGTCAGCGCTGACACCATCGCTTTTCGCTGCCAGCCAGCCCCTGATTTGATGCGATCGAAGCGGTCGATGAGCAGCACATCCTTGCCGGCCGCCGCGGTCATCGAGACCGGGGCGACATTGAGCTCACAGGCAGCCGCCAGCTTCATGGCGGTGAATTCCGCCTTCACGACGCTGTAAATGTCCGTAATCGACGAGAACTTGGCGATCATTTTGCGACCGCCATGGTCGACCAGGGCTTTCGGGCGGGCACCGCCAATCGAGTCGCCGTGGTTCAATGCCTGATCGAGGGCTGGCGTCAGCGGGGCGCCCTTCTCGATCCGTTCAGCCGCTTCCAGCAACTCTTCATAAGATGCCTCGGCCTTGAGGCGAGGCACGTATTCCGTGGCGGAATGCTGAAAGTCGAGGGCACCAATCCTGTCCGCCCCCGATTCGAGCCAATAGGTGAGTTCGGAGATGTCGTCAGCTGCGGCGCCAGCGGCCTTGCCCCCCATCAGACGATTGATGATCACCCGGCGCCCCCAGGCATCGGGCGAGGCGTCACGCAGGCAACTGGCCATCGACAGGCCAGCGGTTGGTTCGATCAGGCCGCGGCGCAGTGGCAGTTCGGGGTCATAGATCGGGATCGCGCGCCAGGTAGCTGGCGCCATAGTTGAAGCTGTAGCTATCGCCGTGCTGCGTAACGCGACCGGCCACCACGGGTTGTGTCTCTTCAGGCAACCAGATCCAGACATAGGCCTCTCGTGGCTGCGTCAGCCTAGAAGGCATCATCGACCTCCTGCCTGCTCGGGCGAACCCGCTCCGGCAGCAGCGTCAATTTTTCCTCGAGATGGGCGTTATGCATCGCACCTGCCCGGTCGTCGACATCGAACAGCCACACGCCAACGAGTGTGGCGACCTCGAAGACGATGCCGATCTCGGCCATTTTCGATGTTGCGGAGGGTCTTACGCGAGATGCCTGCGCGTTCAGACAGTTCCGCAGCGGTGAGTTCACGCTCCAAGCGGCCAGCCTTGATCAGCTTGCCGAGGATCGAGAGCGCCTGACTGGTGACGCGGAAGTAGCTGCGCGGCCGTTTCATTGCCATCTCGCCAAATTGGGCATTTAAATACTCATTAGACATCTTATGAGCATTCAAGTGCTCACTATGATGCGGCTTGTATAGATAGCAAGAAGATGAGCATTTTATTACCCACAATACTATGAGATGAGACTTGAAATGCTTATTGCTCAAGCAGTTGGTGCCCATTACCTGAATCAATCGTGCTGTGGAGCGCCCTCGGCGCCTCGCTCGGTGGGCTCGCCTAGCGCTACAGATGCCTGTCGACACGCTCTCCATCGCCGCCGGACTCGTGGCGCTATCGGGCATGGCCGTGCAGGCATGGCTGCTGACGCAGGCCCGTACGCGCGGTGTGGCCTGCCCCGATTCGTGAACTCACCACACCCCATGGTATTGATCGCCGCCGAACTGCAGTGCCCCTTCAGGTCGATAAGCGCGAAGTCACCGGCGCGCGGTGGGAACTATGAGATTGCGTTATGCTTCGCCAGCGAAGAACAGGCGGAGCGCTGGCCGCAACACGGTGGAAATTGTCCGGCAAGTGCGGCTGGTTATACATGAGTTTCATCCGGAATCTGAGCCAACAGGTCAGTAACCCCGATATCCACTCCCGCCTGTGATAACAAAGTAGAAACCTGCCCTCGATGGTGAGTCTGATGGTTAAAGAAATGAAGAACCATACTCGAATACCGTTTTTGAGCAGAAATTCCTTTGGTGTTGTGGTAGCTGAGAACGAAATCCAGATCGCCTTCGGATAGCTCGGCTATCCAGTTGATGATCTGACGATCCAACCAGATCCGTTGCTCAGATAATCTACCAAGATCGTCAAAGAGTATCTGACCCAGGCTCGTCGGACTTTGAAGATCGGCGACCACCCGCAACGAGTTCAGGCAGGACGGATGGGTAGCAAACCGTTTGAGCCAGATGGTGTCACCAACGAGGATATGGTTCAGAGTTCCCAAGATAGAGCCAAAAAAGGCCCCTCGGTCTTTCGCCAAATCTGTCGCAGAGAGCTGGCCCGCGGCCACATAAACCTTCGAGTTCATCCACTGGTTGTAGGTGGCTAGTAATTCAAATTGTTTTTTCAGGCTCATCTGAATTCCTTCATGTCCGTGCGCCCACTGTGCCGAGCTCAATGCAGCCTGTCTCCTCACTAGCGGCAATTTCGCACATGCCTTGTCGGTAATCTCTTACAAACGCGACCATTACATAGCGTTACATTGCTAGTTGATGGATAGCAATTGCCAAGGATGGAAGCCAGGGACGGCGCCCTATCGCTTCCTGTCTTGCTTCCATGGCAAGAGCAACGCCGCACTGAGCGTACCTCACACGCAGCGATACCATAACTACCCCGGTGCAGGGATGAAACGATTACTCTTGTTGTGCTTACTTGCCGGCATGCTGGCAACCGCCGCTTTCGTCTTATCATCGCCGGCACAGGCGGATCTATGCCAGGCATCGAACGCTTCAGAACGCCTGAGTGGTTTCGGAGATGTTGAATTTAGCTTGCGCCGTCGGGTAGAAGATGTGGGTGCAGTGCTAGACTAGATGAGAGCCGGCTAGTGCCACCGGCGCTGACGGTAACGATGTCACCGAGGAAGAACAATGGGATCCAAAGGCGAGAGAGACGTAGAGAAAGGCTATCCGAAGGCCGACTTCGTGGCAAAGCTACGGCGACTGGCAGATGCCATCGAGAACGGCGAACGTTTCGACATTCAGATTGCCGGCGAGCGTATCTATGTCCCCGTCCGAGCCGAATTCTCCATCGAACACGAACGGTCAGATGATGAAGAAGAAATAGAATTTCAGATCAAATGGCAACATCAATAAATCAGCTCATCTGATCGTATGATTGCACCTCCCAGCGATAGGTATGTAACAGGACCTGGAGCACCTAACTCGAGGCAAGCGGATCAGGCCGCACCTCGTCGAACTCGTTCATTCCGTAGTCATAGACAGCGAAGGCCCCTATCGGCTGCGAGTCGTGGAGCGGTTCTTCCAAGTCGGCCTGATTTTTCATGAGGCACAGTTCACTGGCCAATTGCGGCCAAAAGCCGACCTTATCACTAGCATCGCCACCTGCACTGCCCCCCTCCTCTCGCACCTAAGCGATTCTCGCACCACAAGCAAACCTTGGTTTGCTTTACATGGTGACCGCATGCTGGCGGAGATCCCAAGGTTAGATGGCAAGCTACACTGCGGTGCCCAGCTAGGGTGGGCTGCACGCCTCTACATGGCAGGGCCATGAGGGTCGAAAGCGCTAGAGAAGCGCCATAATCGTGGAATTCTCCCGGGTGAGTCGAACATCTGGCTCGGTGTGTTTAGGAGATCACTGACACATAGCGTGCACTGCATCGCACAGAAGCGAGAAGGGCCGCCACAGGCGAACAGCAGCCAGCCCCTACCAATGATGCCCCACCCAAGGGAACAGTCAGCCTTGCCGCATCGAGGCGAGGCTACAGGCACGCATCAAAAGGCAATCGTAATGCCCTGGATCACGAGTATTTCTATACTGATCCATGGGCGGGGATATAAAGAAAGAAATCTCGGACCTTGGACCTTACGGAGACCCTATATGCGTGTTTTTTCCAATCCTGTCGGTTCCGGCTCACTCTGGTTCGACAACCTCGCTACTGCGGATGGCATACCTGTAGCTTACGACCCGCAGGCGCGGGCCTTCCTGCCCACGCCACCCTTCTGCGCCAATCGTGAAGTCATCAGCTGTAATTGGATCGCTCCCGAACAAGGTGCCTTCTGTCAGTCCTGTTCTATGACGGCGCTTGCCCCAGATCCCGCTATCCCCAACGCCATTCCGAACTGGGCACAGACCGAGGCCGCCAAGCGCTGGGTGCTCGATAACCTGGGGCGTTGGAGCTGGTTCAGGCCGGAGGATCCGGGCGTTCGACCCATCTTCCACATGCTTGCCGAGGGGCCAACCCCGGTGCCCATGGGGCATGTCGAGGGCGTGGTGACTATCAGCGTTGCCGAGGCGGATCCTGTTCTGCGGACTACGCGTCGTCAAGCATTGGAGGAGCCCTACCGAACCATGATCGGCCATATGCGTCATGAAATAGCGCATATGATTTGGTGGCGGCTCAGCTTGCGCACTGACTTTCTCGATGCCTTCCGTGCCATGTTCGGCGACGAGCGGGCGGATTACCCGACAGCACTTCAGCATCACTATAATGATGGCCCGCCTCCCGATTGGAAGCAGCGTTTCCTGACTACCTACGCCTCTGCGCATCCACACGAAGACTGGGCCGAGACTACAGCGCATCTGCTGCACCTGACCGACATAGCCGACAGCTTCGTTGCGGCGGGCCTGTCCTCGCCCCAGTTACCGGGCCAAAACTGGGATCCGTATTCGGAACCAGATGCCGAGCGCCTGATCTATGTTGCTGCTTCACTGGCTGTAGGGGTCAACAACGTCAATCGCTCGATGGGGCTCTCGGACCTCTATCCGTTCGTGTTGTCAGACGCCGCGCGCCGCAAACTAGCCTTTGTGCATGACTGGCTTCGCCGGGGAGCTCAGGGACGTTAATACCGCATGGGCCTGGCTTTAGAAGAAGAAAGTCCATAATGCACGGCGGAAGGTGGGTGAAGCAGATAGAGAAGATTTGATGCAGAATTAATAGAGCCCGGTCACATGGACCGGGTTGAGCTTCCCTGCCACTCCACAAGCATCCTGCTTGTGCATCCTTGATGCTAGATCCATCAGCGTGCTTGCTCTTCCTTGCTTGGCAACCCTTGCTCAACAAAAACATATTAACAATAATAAACCACTATCACCCCAACCCATATAATTGCTAATTAATTCAATTAAGAGAGTAATTAAATAAATAGGAAAGCCTAAGTCGCGGGATCCGGGATCAGTCTGCTGGCGACACTATGGATGGGGATCGCTGGCTCCGTACTGGCCTATCTATTCTGGAACGTCGGCATCGCGGTCCGTGGCTCTGGCCATGGGTATCGTTCCGCAATCAGCACAACTGATCGGAATTGCGATTACTATCTTGGGAGTCCTGGGCGGTCAGGGCCGACTCACGGGCCTTATCCCGAAGCGCACAGCGGAAGGCCGGAATTGATCCGACCCGATCCGCCAGGCGTGCAGCGCCGTGGTGCTGGATATGGATATGATCGAGGCCTCGACGCTGTTGTGGCGGCTGCCCACCGGCCAGGACGTCGGCGAGCGCTGGCAGGAACTGGCAGCCGCCTGGGGAGGCGCACACCGACGGCAGGCTCTACCCCTTTAACGACTGGCACGCGATGATGGCTTACCTGAGAACCGAGCGCGACGCATCGACCTACCGCTGGTGGAGGGCTTCCTCGCCTTCTGGCACGGCGCCACGCTCAGCACGACAACATCGACTGGACGCTCACCGGCCGTCCTGCGCGGCGGCAATGGCGACCTGGCCGTGGGCCTGGCCAACGAGCGCCTGATCGAGAAACTGACGTTCATTGGGGCCTCGCTCTGAAGCTGGCTAGTTACCCGACTCTCCTGAAAGTTGTCGTCTTATCCATTGCCGGAACTTCCTGAAAGCCGGCCGATTCTTGTTGTCTGCCCAGCACAAGTAATAGTGGCGTGTATTCTGGGCCGGCCACTGGTCGTCGCTGAATAATTGCACCAAGCGCTCACTGGCCAAATAAGGCGCAGCATAAACATGGGGTAGCCATGCCACTCCATACCCATCAAGTGCCGCGACAAGCGTCAGCGCGCTAGGCAGCCGGGTAATCCGCGTATGAGCTCGATGGGCCAAGCCGTGATCATCGAACCAGTTAGACATTTCGATATCCCGGTCTTCATCCAGAATCCATGGCAGCTTGGTCAGGTCCTGAGGTGTTTGGATGGAAACAGACTCCAGGATCGATGGCGCCGCCACGACGATATGCCGGCTTTCAAGAAGCCTTTCGCAATTCACCCCCGGCCAGTTACCGTCGCCGTGCCGGACAGCGGCATCGATATCACCTTGTGCAAGATCATGCACTGTCGCATCGGCATTGATGCGCAAATCGATTTCCGGGTGGCGCTGCAGGAACTCGCCAAGGCGTGGCAGCAGCCAATACTGGGCGAAATGCGGCGTCACGGTGATATTGAGGATATTTTCGTCACGCCGGAACTGGTCAATGTCACCGGCAATCGCCCTGAAATTCCGCAGCAGGTTATCGGCCAAGTCTTCGGCTTCCGGCAGCATGACCAGACGATTGCCGGAACGGGTAAACAACTTGCGCTGCAAGCGCTCTTCCAAGCCCCGTAGGTGCTGGCTTACTGCGCCATGCGTCACATTGAGCCTATCCGCAGCAGCACCGACAGAGCCGGTTTCACGGACCGCCGCGAATGCACGAAGGGAATTCAGCGGCAGCCAAGAGATATCGTTTCTTTTTCTCATGATAGAAAAACTAACAGTTACTCAACTTTTCTGACAGGCCCCAAACGCCCTCATCTGTTAGCTTTTAGATCATATAAACGTAGGTTGAATCAGGATGGCATACAGTTTTTCTAACGTACTGCCACGGTAGCTCACTTCGGCAGGGGCATCTCATGAACCGTCCAACCACCAACGTGCACGCATTTGAAGCCCACGCAACTGACGATGACCTCGACGACCTTCGCGTGCGGCTGGCCGCGGCGCGTCTGCCGGAAGCTGAGACGGTCTATCGCCCCGCGCCCGACTCTCGCCGATGGGAACAGGGCGTTCCTCTTGCCGGTCTCGTCGAGGTTGTGAACTACTGGCGCACCGAGTACGACTGGCGGTCGTTCGAGGCGCGCCTCAACCGGATCGGCCAGTTCCGCACGACTATCGACGGTCTGGGAATCCATTTCCTGCACCGCCGATCCGCCCGCGCGGATGCCACCCCTCTGATCTTGACGCACGGCTGGCCAGGCAGCGTTGCCGAGTTCATTGATGTAATAGACGAGCTGGCGGATCCGAACGATCCAGACGCGCCAGCGTTCCACGTCGTGGTCCCGTCGCTACCAGGCTTCGGTTACAGCGACAAGCCGGCCACCACCGGGTGGGGGGTCGAAAAGATCGCGGCCGCATGGGTGGAGCTAATGGGAAGGCTCGGCTACAGCAAGTTCGCAGCCCACGGCGGCGACTGGGGAGGTGTGATTACCACGATCCTCGGCGGCAGGTTCCCGGAGCACGTTCTTGGCATCCACACAGTGCTCGCGCAGGCACCGCCTGGATTGACAACGGACGGGCTGACGGCGGACGAACGCAAATGGGCCGAGGAAACCCACGACTTCTGGCGCCACCGCTCAGCTTACGCGAAACAACAAGCGACCCGACCGCAGACTATCGGCTACTCGCTTGTCGACTCGCCAGTCGGGCTTCTTGCCTGGATTCTCGACAAGTTCGCCGAGTGGACAGATACCGAAGATAGCCCGTTCGAGACGATTTCCAGAGATCGCATTCTTGATGATGTAACTTTGTACTGGCTGACGCGGACCGGGGCATCGGCGGCCCGCATCTACTACGAAAGCCACGGCGGTGTTAACGCGCTCGACCCTGAGCTTCGGGTCGATGTCCCGTCGGCGATCACCATTTATCCGCGCGACATCGAGAAGTGTCCACGTACTTGGGCACAGGAGCGGTACCGGCAAATCGTCCGATGGACGACGCCTGAAACCGGGGGGCATTTTCCGTCGCTGGAGGTTCCCGAGTATTTCGTCAAGGATCTACAAGACGGCCTCGCGGCAGTACTGGCCGCTAACGGTCGTTGATCATGACTTTGTTGACGCTGGCATAACAGGCGTAAGCCCAAGGGGCGATCGTCGCAGGCGGTATGATTCAGTTCATAACGACCATCACCACCAGCACCACCGTCAGCAATAACAGGTACACCCCCGCATGAATGCGATCGGGAATGCGCCCGATCCATCGCGATGCCAGGTGGATACCGAGCCATGACCCCACCGCTAGCGCCAACAAGGCACGCAGGTCCACATACCCCGCATACCAGGCGCCCAAAGCGGTATCGCTGGCCGACAGCAACACATAAGTCGCGGTGCCGCTCACCGCCATCGGCAGCGACAACGGATTGGCCATCGCAGTGGCCAACGTCATGCTAGCCCCTCTGCGGCGCATCAGCGGCACGGTCATCACGCTCCCGCCAACACCCAAAAACGCGGCGACAGTGCCGATGAAGGTACCGGTCATCGCCGTCACCAGGCGACCCATGGGGCGCACATCGCGACCCACCTGATGCAGGAAACCGGGCCGCAGAATGGCATCCGCAATAGTGATCATCAGATAGCCGATGAACACCCAGCGCACCCAGTCCCCACTCAACGACACTGCCGCTGCCGCGCCGAGCACGGCACCAATGGCGATATAGCCGACCAGCGGACGCACCAGATGCCATTGCACGGTCCGTCGCCGATGGTGACGCCATGTCGACAGGGAGGCAGCGAAGATCATCAGTGCGGTCGAGGTGGCTACCGCGATATGCATGGCCGCCAGACCCGTCTCGCTATCCGGCCCATGGACGGTAATCAGCAAGGTGTACATCAAGGGAACCACGACGAAACCGCCACCGAAACCGAACAGCACGGTCGTCACGCCAGCCAACCCGCCGCAGAGAAGCAATACGCTATACACCGGAACTCTCCTGATGGAACTCAACGACAGGAACGATATTCCGATAAGGGGTGGCCGACGTTCGCCAGTTGGCCAATAATCGTTGTATTTCGGCCACGCTGAGGACAAATGCGCAATATCCCTCTGGCGGACGTGGATCATGTGGCCCGGCCCATCGTGGCCATCGGCACCGACTACACTCCAGGCACCCTGCTCGACTTTCACACTCATCGCCGCGGCCAGTTTCTCTACGGCATGACGGGCTTGATGGAAGTCGACACCGATGACGGCACCTGGATGGTGCCGCCCTACAGCGGTGTCTGGTTGCCTGCGGGCAAGCGCCACCGGGTACGGATGAACGGCGTCAGTACCCGCAGCCTGTATATCGAGCCTCTCGCGGCTCCGCGTTCCTCCCCCACCTGCGAGGTGCTGGTCGTGCCCCCGCTCCTGCATCACCTACTGCTGGCCTCCGCCAACATGCCCGCGCTCTATGACGAGAGCGGTCGCGATGGCGCCCTCGCCCAGCTCCTGCTGTACGAACTGCAACTGGCTCCGGCGTTGCCGCTGTTTGCTCCTTTGCCCCAAGATTCTCAGCTCGCCAGCCTGTGCAAGGAGTTTCTCGGCCAGCCGCATATCCGTAGCCTGCCCGAGGACTGGGCGCGGCAACTGCATCGCAGTCAACGCACCTTCAATCGCCTGTTCCGTCAGCAGACCGGCATGTCGTTCGCAGTATGGCGCCAGCAGGCCTGCCTGATGGCCGCCCTCCCCAGGCTGCTATCCGGTAGCTCCGTTACACGAACCGCGCTGGAACTCGGTTACGACAGCCCGGGCGCCTTCTCCAGCATGTTTCGCAAGGTGCTCGGCCAATCCCCGACCGCCTTTGTCCGCGCGGCTATACGCCAGGAGGAAGAGCTGCCCCAACCATGGTGCGCAGACTGAAGTGTAGCCGCGCCACCAAGCTCACAACGCGCTAAGGGCGCCTAGGCTAGCGGCCCTAAGTCTTTTCATCCGGCTCAGTTGGATGTTTGTGCGAATAGATCAGCGTCGCCGCGTTGAGCACCCGTCACACTAGTGCCCAGGCTATGGCGGTCAGCTGTGCAACGCCTCGACACTTCGGTAATGGCACGTGCAGGGCTTCAGGAAGCAGCTACGAAAACAAATCCTTTTCATAACCATGTTTCTGATCAAATACTCGGCATTATCTCCAAAATACAGAATTAAAATCTTAATTATCAGCAAATAGCCGATTTTATGGGAAGTGTTGATAAACTCCCTTGCATGACGGCTCTGCCTCGCGGCGGAGCTTTCCGTAACCATCGGCAGGGAGACCTTCATGGCCCGCAATATCATCGTTCTGGGTGCCGGCATGGTCGGCGTATCCGTGGCCTGGCACCTGGTGCGTCGCGGCCATGACGTCACGCTGGTGGACCGCCGCGAGCCGGGGCTCGAGACCTCCTTCGGCAATGCCGGCATCATCCAGCGTGAGGCAGTGCGCCCCTACGCCTTCCCGCGCGATATCGGCACCCTGCTGCGGGTGCTGCCCAATCGCCAGGTGGACATCCGCTACCGCCCCACCGGCATGATGAGCGCGGCGGGCCCGCTATTGGACTACTGGCTGAACTCGAGCGGTGAGCGCTACGCGCGCATCGTGCGCGAGTGGGCGTCGCTGATCATGCGCTGCCAGGAGGCCCACGCGCCGATGATTGAAGCCGCAGGCGCCGAGGCACTGGTACGCAAGGGCGGCTGGCTGGAGCTTTACCGCACCCGCGAGGCGTTCGAGGAACGCCAGCAAGTGGCCCAAGAGAATCACGAGCGCTTCGGGGTCGAGTATGACGTGCTGGACGCCGAGGCGCTCTACGCCAAGGAGCCGCATCTAGGCAAGGGGCTGATCGGGGCGATCCACTGGACGCAGCCCTGGATGGTCTCGGACCCCGGCGGCCTGGTGCAAGCCTATGCCCGCAGCTTTGCCGAACAGGGCGGCCAGGTGAAGCAGGCCAGCGTCGAAGACGTGCTCCAGGTGGAGGGCGGCTGGCAGGTCAAGACCAGCGAGGGGGCTCTGGAGGCGGAGGATATCGTGGTGGCCATGGGCCCCTGGACCGGTGAACTGCTGGTGAGGCTGGGCATGAAGGTGCCACTGTTCGTGAAACGCGGCTACCACATGCACTACTCCGCCGAAAACGAGGCCAAGCTCAACCACTGGGTGATGGATGCCGAGAAGGGGTTCCTGCTCGAGCCGATGCGTGCCGGGATTCGCCTGACCACCGGCGCCGAGCTTGCCGACCTGAACTCGCCACCCCAGTACAAGCAGTTGGGCGCCGCCGAGAAGGTGGCACGCAAGCTGTTCCCGCTGGGCAGGCGTCGCGACAGCCAGCCCTGGAAAGGCGCCCGCCCCTGCCTGCCCGACATGAAGCCGGTGATCGGCCCCGCCCCCGACAAGGCAGGATTATGGCTCGCCTTCGGCCACGGCCATCAGGGCTTTACCCTGGGCCCGGCCACCGGCGAACTGCTCGCCCAGATGATGGATGGTGAAGAACCTGAGGTGGATATGGCCCCGTTCCGCGTCGATCGCTTTTGAAGGTGAGGCCAGTACGAAAGCGGGCGCCCTTGAGACGCCCGCTTCGAAAGATAGCTTGGGTAACATACCTGTACGAGTGGTCAAGCCGAGAACACCCAGCATTAGTCGCTTAAAGTGCAGAAACCAGAGGGGCATTACAAACACTGCTTAACTATAGAGGTCCACGGGAGCGTATGTAAGATGAATATTGCCACTGCAGACACTGTAAGTACACACCCGTCCAGCCATAAGTAAAGTTAAATGCCCAAGCAGAGAAATAGAAAAAGAAGCCGCCAATGACAAAATCACAGCGGCCTCTTACAATTTACGGACAATATGTCCAGCTTGCTACGAGACAAGATTTTTAAAATTTACACCCCATCTCACCACTTTAAAACAATATTAGCCTTTCAACAGTTCCCTACCCATAGGAACATACCTTGCCAGCCTCCACTCAGTCGATTTACCTGTTGCAAATCCTGACTGCATCCCAGGCTCACTCCAAAATCTTTTAACAATATCTCCAAAATCCACTGCCAACTTATTTCCCTCCCTCACATTAAAACCAATTCCCGCAGCAAAAATCTCGAAAGCGGTATTGAGAAATGCACCTCGAAACTCCCCTCTAGCATTATCCCATTTCCTAAAGAAGTCAGCGCCAAGGGAATCACTTATGATTGCAAACGTATTTTCAAAAAGATCTTCTAGCTCATATTTATTGTTCGGAAAGTCAGACGCCAGCTTCACTGAGAAATCATCTAGAACAGAATTAAAATCTCTCAACTTGCTCAGAGTTAAATCCTCGCTTCCAAACATACATAGCGCAAAAAACTTAAGAACAAGCTCTAAATCATAGCGCTCTTCAATCAATCTATCAGATATCTGAACTGACGTTGAAAATCCTTCATCCCTAGTAAGACTCTCAAGCCACTCATAAAACTCAGGAGACACTGCGACTAAAAGAGCCGAGCGAACCTCTTGTGGTGAAAGACGAGCACCATAATTATTTAACCGCTGAAAAAGATCGTACTTTGCGTCCTTAGAAGAACTTCTTTTTATTATTTTTAAGTCCATTTTCGATCTTTTGAAATCGAGGCGATGCGCATTGGATAAGCTTTTATCTATATGTTCAGAGTCCCAACTACACCCTTCAAGGTCTGGCAGATACTTCGTACCAGTCATAATTAATTGCGGAAGCTTTTTACCATTTGGATCAAGGAGCTCGCCTTGAAGCTCAAGAATAGTAGAGATTCTTTGCAAACCATCTACGATTTCCCATCTTCCTTCATCGTTCTGAGACACGAAAACGGAAGGGATAGGTATGCCAAGTATAATACTCTCAATTAAGTTTGATTTCTGAACTTCATTCCAGCGAAAAAACCTTTGAAAGGCAGGTCGAATTATCAGCTCCCCTTCTTTATACATATTGGTTAGCTCACCAATACTCATAGGGTATCCATCTGCGGAGACGGACATCCTAGCCTCTTCTATTTGTTTATCAAGCCTTTCAGAGCTTTTCTCAGTCATATACGCCACCCCTCTGTTCTCTTGAGCTCTTCCGCCAAATACGACATTTCTGGAAAAACCATCGTTTCGGTAAAACCTAAACTCTGAAGATCCCTAAAGTACGAAGCTGGACTTCCACTTAAAACATATCTTGTCATGTTGGCAGTCACGTCCCCCTCACAAAACTCCTCTAGAGAATCGGTAGAGTTACCCCAGACAAAAAATGTTCCACGCTGCGCAACTATCCTCTCGGAGTTATGAGTTCCAAAGATTGCAACAGGATACTTCACCTGTCTCCTAGGAGACATTGGCTCATAGCTCTCAATTTCTTCACTTACCGTTGTAAGCACATGAATAGTTTCACCATATCCTGAAAGAGAGGGTGTACCCCTATTCCATTCAATTGGATCGACACACCAAATCACAGGTGGATCCCCATTCGCATCATCTTCAGCCCCTCTGGACTGCAAAGCAAAATATGCAGAGACCATTAAATTTTCACTCCAATCCAGCAGCCTAGTAGGAAGACCATAATGCTGCATAGAAAAAAGCTGATCCCAAAAACTTTGGTTATATCCGTCTTTCCAGTACGCTATACTTCTTTGCCTAAATCTAGCAAGAAGCCTTTCTTCCCTCTCCCTAACAGCTTCGTAGCTCTTATTATCTCTAAGCAACCCGGGCTTCAAAGAGTAACTTTTTTTCGGCAACCCCCTAAACCAAAAAAAACGATCTGAAGGCATCTCCCTGCTCTTTATCAAGACCTCTTCTACCAAGTTTGAAAGCGACTCTACCTCAACCTCCGCAACAGGCATACTCCCCCCTCATGAACCTTATCATCACTAACCCCCTACCCCTCGCTCAAAACATCAAAAAGATAGACCATTAAGCGATACATTATGGGGCCAATAATTTAATTCATAGAAAACTCTTTACAACCTACTATTCAAAACCCAGCACTGATGAAATTCAATGACACCGACACTAATAATCATGCCTATTCACAAAAAACCGCCACAAGGCGGTTTTTGTAAGACATTTCTCACAAACTTGATCACTCCCACTCGATCGTCGCGGGCGGCTTGCTGCTCACATCATACGTCACGCGGGAGACGCCGCTGATCTCGTTTATGATGCGGTTCGAGACCTTCTCCAGCAGTTCGTACGGCAGGTGCGCCCATCTTGCGGTCATGAAGTCGATGGTTTCCACCGCGCGCAGGGCGATAACCCATTCGTAGCGGCGGCCGTCGCCGACCACGCCGACCGATCTCACTGGCAGGAACACGGCGAAGGCCTGGCTGGTCTTGTGGTACCAGTCGGCGTGGTGCAGCTCCTCGATGAAGATGGCGTCGGCTTCGCGCAGGATGTCGGCGTACTCCTTCTTCACTTCGCCGAGGATGCGCACGCCCAGGCCCGGCCCCGGGAAGGGGTGGCGGTAGACCATGTCGTAGGGCAGGCCGAGTTCCAGGCCGAGCTTGCGCACTTCGTCCTTGAACAGTTCGCGCAGCGGTTCGACCAGCTTGAGCTTCATGGTCTCGGGCAGGCCGCCGACGTTGTGGTGCGACTTGATGACATGGGCCTTGCCGGTCTTGCTGGCGGCGGATTCGATCACGTCCGGGTAGATGGTGCCCTGGGCGAGGAAGTCCACGCCCTCGATCTTGGCGGCTTCGCGGTCGAACACGTCGATGAAGGTGTTGCCGATCGCCTTGCGCTTGGCCTCGGGGTCGTCCACGCCCTTGAGCTTGCCGAGGAACTCGTCCTCGGCGTCGACGCGGATCACCCGCACGCCCATGTGGCGGGCGAAGGTCTCCATCACCTGCTCGCCCTCGTCCTTGCGCAGCAGGCCGTTGTCGACGAACACGCAGGTCAGCTGGTCGCCGATCGCCTTGTGCAGCAGCGCGGCGACCACCGAGGAGTCCACCCCGCCGGAGAGGCCGAGCAGCACGTGGCGGTCGCCGACCTGGTCGCGCACGCGGGCGGAAAGGTCCTCGATGATCTTGGCCGGGGTCCACAGGCGCTCCGCTTGGCAAATGCTCAGCACGAAGCGCTCGAGCAGGCGCTGGCCCTGCAGGGTGTGGGTCACCTCGGGGTGGAACTGCACGCCGTAGAAGCGCTTTTCCGGCCAGGTCATGGCGGCGATCGGGCAGCTCGGGGTGCTGGCGGTGATATTGAAGGTCTCGGGCGCTTCGGCGACCTTGTCGCCGTGGCTCATCCACACGTCGAGCAGCGCGCTGCCGTCGTGGTCGACATGGTCCTTGATGCCACCGAGCAGGTCGTCGTCGCCGTCGACCCTGACCTGGGCGTAACCGAATTCCTGCTTGTTGGAGCCCTCGACCCGGCCGCCCAGCTGCATAGCCATGGTTTGCATGCCGTAGCAGATGCCCAGCACCGGCAGGCCGAGCTCGAACACGCACTGCGGGGCGCGCGGCGAGCCACTGGCGACGGTGGATTCCGGCCCGCCGGAGAGGATGATGCCGTTGGGTGCGTACTCGCGGATCTCCTCCTCGGTGATGTCGAAGGCGCGCACTTCGGAATACACGCCGATCTCGCGCACGCGGCGCGCGATCAGTTGGGTGTACTGGGAGCCGAAGTCGAGGATCAGGATCTTGTGGGCATGAATGTCGGTCATGAAGGGGGCCACCGCCAGAGAAACGAGAAGGGACAAAAGGTAGAAGAAGGAAGGATGAAGGGAGAAGCCGTTTCTTCCCTCTTATCTCTTCCTTCTTCTTTATCTATTTTTGGGGCTGGTCAGCCAGCTCTGTAATTAGGAGCCTCTTTGGTGATCTGCACGTCGTGCACGTGGGACTCGGCGAAGCCGGCGCCGGTGATCTGTACGAACTCGGGCTTGGTGCGCATCTCGTCGACGGTGCGGCAGCCGGTGTAGCCCATCGAGGCGCGCAGCCCGCCCATCAGCTGGTGGACGATGGCGCTCATCATGCCCTTGTAGGGCACGCGGCCTTCGATGCCTTCCGGCACCAGCTTCTCGGCGCCTTCGGACTTGTCCTGGAAGTAGCGGTCGGCGCTGCCCTGGCTCTGCGACATCGCGCCCATCGAGCCCATGCCGCGGTAGGCCTTGTAGGTACGGCCCTGGTAGAGCTCGACCTCGCCCGGGGCTTCCTCGGTGCCGGCCAGCAGGCCGCCGATCATCACCGTACTGGCGCCGGCGGCGACGGCCTTGGCCAGGTCGCCGGAGAAGCGCACGCCGCCATCGGCGATCAGCGGAATGTCATAGGGCTTCAACGCCTCGGCGACGTTGGAGACGGCGGTAATCTGCGGCACGCCGACACCGGCGACGATGCGCGTGGTGCAGATCGAACCGGGGCCGATGCCGACTTTGACGGCATCCGCGCCGGCTTCGGCCAGCGCTTTCGCCGCGTCGGCGGTGGCGATGTTGCCGCCGATCACCTGAATGTCGGGGAAGTTCTCCTTGACCCAGCGCACCCGCTCGATGACCCCCCGCGAATGGCCGTGGGCGGTGTCGACCACCACCGCATCGACGCCGGCCTCGGCCAGCGCGGCGATGCGCTCGGCGGTTTCCGCGCCGGTGCCCACCGCGGCGCCGACCAGCAGGCGGCCGTCGGCGTCCTTGGCGGCGTTGGGATAGGTGCGCGCCTTCTCGATGTCGCGCACCGTGACCAGCCCGCGCAGGCGGAAGGCGTCATCGACGATCAGGATCTTTTCGATGCGGTTTTCCTGCAGCTTGGCCTTGATGGCGTCCAGCGGCGTGCCCTCGGGCACGGTGACCAGCTTGTCGCGCGGCGTCATGATCGCCTCGACGTGGTCGCTGTGATCCGGCTGGAAGCGCATGTCGCGGCCGGTGACGATGCCCACCAGGGTCTCGCCCTCGACAACCGGGAAGCCGGAATAGCCGTACTCGTCGGCCATCGCCAGCAGGTCCTGCAGCTTGGCCTGCGGGGCGACGGTCACCGGGTCCTTGACGATCACGCTCTCGTGCTTCTTGACCTTGCGCACTTCGGCGGCCTGGGCCGAGATCGACATGTTCTTGTGGATGATGCCGATACCGCCTTCCTGGGCCATGGCGATCGCCAGCCGGGCTTCGGTCACGGTGTCCATGGCGGAGGAGACGAGCGGGATGTTGAGCGTGAGGTTGCGGGTCAGGCGGGACTTGAGGCTGACGTCCTTGGGCAGGACATCCGAGTAGCCGGGAACGAGTAATACGTCGTCGAACGTAAGAGCTTCTTGCGCCATACGTAGCATATCGGAAACACCCAATGAGCAGATGGTGGGAGACGGGGCGTTGGAGAGTTAATCGACCATTATAAACCTCGGCCGTTTTTCACTCAACGTGGCGTGGTCGATTGCTCGTGGCGCGGCGGTCCGGGCGGCCATCTAATCGCGAACAAGTTCGCTCCCACAGGTTCTTGCCTGTAGCTGGCCTGTGGAGCGGGTTCTTGTGGGAGGCGTACCAGGAGAAAAGGCATTCCCGATAGCGGTGGCACGGCAGTTTGGGCTCCATGATCTGATTGTCACGCCATAAGTGTACACATACACTACCTATAGATAGTCTTGGTGTGTACTTAATGGATCAGATCACCGCTCGCGCCCGGCTCGACGATTGGGACCGTCAACATCGCTATGTATTTACCCTCTCGGACCTAGCCAAGATCTTCCCCGAAGACAGCCCAAAGACCCTGCAGGAAGGGATCAATCGACTACGTCGGTATGGCCTGCTCGAGGCAGCCAGCCGTGGCGTGTACGTCTACAAGCTGTCACGGCACCAGGACGCCGACCTGCTCGAAAGAATCGCCAAGGCGATGCGCCGTGGCGAGTACAGTTATGTCAGCCTCGAATCCGCACTCTCGGAGTATGGTGCGATCTCACAAATCCCTGTCGATCGGCTGACGGTAATGACCACCGGCCGCAAGGGCGAGTATCGCACCCCTTATGGCACCATCGAGTTCACCCACACCAAACGGTCCATTCCCCAACTGCTCGACCGGATGCGCGATGTAGGGCGTCCCTTGCGGCTGGCGACACCCCAGGCTGCCTGGGACGATCTCAAGCGTGTCGGGCGCAATACTCACCTTGTCGACCAAGCGAGCCTGCCGTATGAACACTGAACGCGCCAACTTCGACGAGCTGGTCGCTCGAGCGATGTCCCAGCCCGGTCGTATTGCCATGCGCCCGGTCATCGAGAAGGAGCTACTGCATCTCGATATCCTGTTCGCTCTCGAGCGGGAACGGCTTCTGGATGGACTGACCTTTCAGGGAGGAACGTCTCTTCGCTTGTGTCAGGGCTCACCGCGCTTTAGCGAAGACCTGGATTTCGCCGGCGGCTGGGATTTCTGCAGCCAGGATCTGGCGCGCATCCGCGCATGTGTCGAGGATTACGTCAGCAATCGCTATCAGCTCGAGGTCAGCGTCAAGGAACCGAAGCAACTGCGGGAAGAACCCGGCTACGGGGATATTCGCGTCGACAAGTGGCAGGTTTCCGTAGTCACGGCGCCGGCCCGAAAGGACATTCCTAAACAGCGCATCAAACTGGAAGTGGCCAGCATTCCTGCATATACGCGGGAGGCGCATGCAATCCAGGTCCACTACCCTTTTCTGCCGGATGGCTACGATGACTTGCTGGTCGAGACGGAAAGCCTAGATGAAATCATGGCGGACAAATTGATCTCGCTGATCAACACAAAGAAATACGTGCGGCATCGTGACATCTGGGACCTGGCATGGCTCAAGCAGCAAGGGGCGTCTCCCGATGTCGAGCTCATTAAGCGCAAGATTCAGGACTATACCGTAGAGCACTACCCTGACCGAGCCAGGGATATGCAATCACGCCTGGTCGGCATTGTGTCCGGTACGGCCTTTCAGGACGAAATGACCCGCTTCCTACCTGCCGAAACCGTCGACCGAACGATAAGGAACCCCCGATTTGCCGACTTCCTAGGCCGCGAGATCACGGCCATGCTGGATCAGGTGGTCACAGCGCTTGAGGGCCCGGCGCCGGGATCGCCCAACCCGGAGTTCACTCTCTAGGAAACATTGCTCGAAGAAGCCGCCTTACCGCCAGGCAGAGTGGCCCAACACGAAAACGCCCCGATCTTCGGACCGGGGCGTTTTCGTTGCTACACGGCGTTATTGCTCGGCAGTGTGGTTTCGAGCCGTTACTCCCGATGCTCAATCGCTGATCAGGATTTTTCCTTGAGCATCTTCTCGCGCTCACGCCGTGCCTGCTCTTCCGCGTAGGTAGGAAAGTCCACGTAGCCGCGGGCATCGCCGCCGTAGAAGGTATTCGGATCGAAATCCGCCAGCGGCCAGCCGTTTTTCATGCGCTCCACCAGATCCGGATTGGACGTGAACGGGCGACCGAATACCGGCAGGTCGATGGTGCCCTCGTCGATCAGCTTTTGCGCCTCGGCCTGGTCCAGGTTGCCGGCGAGCAGCAGCGTGCCGTTGTAGACGTCGCGGAACTGGCGCAGGTAATCGCGCGGCATCGGCGCCATGCCCTGGCCGCCCTGGTCGTGCAGGTGCACGTAGGCCAGGCCGCGCTTGTTGAATTCACGCGCCAGGTGGAGGTAGGTCTCGCCGTTGTCGTCGTACTCCGGCATGTCGAACAGCGTGCCATGCGGCGAGAGACGCACCCCGACACGGCGGGCGCCGATCATCTTGCTTACCTCGTCGACCACTTCCAGCAGCAGCCGGCAGCGGTTTTCCCGCGAGCCGCCGTATTCGTCGTCGCGGTCGTTGACGCCGGGATTCAGGAACTGCTCGAACAGGTAGCCGTTGGCGCCATGGATCTCGACGCCGTCGAAGCCCACCTCGCGTGAATTGACCGCCGCCTGGGCGAAATCGCGCACGATATCCTTTACTTCCCGGGTTGCGAGCCGGCGAGGCTGGCTTGCCTTCAGCATGTCCGGCTGGCCATTTTCGTTGTAGCCAAAGGCCATGCCACCAGGCTTGTCGCTGGGGCCGACCGGCGAGGCGCCGGCAACCTGCACGGTAGTGTGCGAGACGCGCCCGACGTGCCAGATCTGGGCGAAGAAGACGCCGCCGCGCTCATGCACCGCGCGGGTCGCCTTGGCCCAGCCGGCGAGCTGGTCGGGGCCGAAGATACCCGGGTTGTAGAGATACCCCTGCCCCTGGCGCGAGATCGGCGTGCCTTCGGAGATGATCAGCCCGGCACTGGCGCGCTGGCGATAGTAGAGCGCGCCCAGTTCCGTGGGGATATCCTCCGGTGCACGGGAGCGGGTCATCGGCGCCATGACGATGCGGTTGTTCAGGCGGGTGCCGGCAAGATCGAACGGTTCGAATAACGAAGCCACGTCGTGAACTCCTTTTAGCGATGACGTCAGGTCTAAAACGAAAGCGAGCCACGGTGGCTCGCTGAGGTAGACCAAAGTCTAGGAAACGATTAGCCAGTTAACAATGAATCTTGCCGACTGCCGCGATGCAGGAAAGCTATCGTTCGCCTTTTTATCATTCGGCACTAGCCATCGAAGCCATAGAACCGTCGCGGCGTCTCGCCCATGACCGTGGCCAGGTCAGCGGCGGGGATCCAGCGCTCGGCATCGTGCAGGGCCTGTTCGAAGCTGTAGAGATGTTCATGCTCCGTCCAGGGCCAATCGCTGCCCCACATCAACCGGTGCGACCCCAGTTCTTCCAGCAGTCGCTTGCTCACGTCGACGAGACCGTCGCTGCGGCTGCGATACGGCGCTGAACACTTGACCCAGTAGCGCTTGTCATCGCCCTCTGCGCACAGGCGATCGATGACGGGGTCCCGCCAGGCATTGGCCTGGGGGCGGCCAAAATGGTCGATCACCAGCGCCAGGTCTCGCGTGTCCAGAAGGTCGAGAATCTCCAGCAGGGTGTCGCCCTCCGCCTGGATCTCCACGTGCCAGCCGCGTGACTCGAGCCGCGAGAACAGGGCACTCCACTCCGGTGACCTAAGTTCATCCACACCTCGCCCGATCCAGTTGAGGCGTGTCCCCCCTACCCCCAGCGACGTCATCGCCTCGAGGGTCGCATCCGTGACGCTGGGGTCCAGAACCGCCACGCCCCTCAGTCGCCCGGGCTGCTGCCGCAGGCACTCCATGAGGTATTCGTTGTGGGTGCCGAGGAAGCTGGGCTGGACCAGCACGCCCTGGGCGATTCCGAAGCGGTCCAGCAAGCCGAGGTAGCGCTCCAGTGGCGCCTCGTAGCTGGGGCGGTGGCGTGGCTTCTTTGCCACCCGGCACTGGTGGGTGAAGACGTGGGCGTGGGTATCGACAATTTTAGACATTGGTCTAATCCGGGTTGTGCACGGAGATTAAGAGTGTCATACATATCTACACTTATATAAGACCATAAGTACATCAGAGCACATACCAATGCAAGCCGACTCCCAGCAAGACGAGACGCGCAGCCCGCGCTACTACCGGATCTACCAGTCCCTGCTGAGCGAGATTCAACAGGGCAGCCTCAAGCCGGGCGATTTACTGCCCTCCGAAATGAGCATCTCGCAATCGCATGGCGTTGCGCCGGGTACGGCCCGCAAGGCGATCGACATGCTGGTCGATCGCGGCTGGGTGGAGCGCCAACATGGCCGGGGAACGTTCGTACGGCGGGCGGATTTCAGCCACTCGCTCGCCCGGTTCTTCCGCTTGACGGATCGCGAAGGGGTGCAACTTCACCCCAAGAGCGAGCTGATCGGGATTCGCGAGCTGCCGGCGCCGGCCGATATCGCGCGTCACCTCGAGGTGGCGGAACGCAGCCCGCTGATCGAGATCGAGCGGGTGCGCCGCGTCGACGAGCTGGCGCTGCTGCACGAGGTGATCTACCTGCCGGGCGAGCGCTTTTCACCCCTGCTGAACCTGCCCACCGAGGAGTGGGGAGATCTGCTTTACCCCCTCTATGAGCGGGCCTGTGCCGAGATTGTCTTTCGCGCCACCGACACCCTTTGCGCCGGGCCCGCCCCGGAAGGCGCGGCCCGCCACCTGGGGCTGGAGCCCGGGACACAGGTCATCGAAATCGCGCGCCTGGCCAGAGGCTACGACGAAAAGCCGCTCGAGTGGCGGTTGAGCCGTGGCCGGCTCGACTTGTTCCACTACAGCTTCGATATCCGCTAGGCGATGGCGCCAGGCGCCACCGCCCTCTCCCAAATGACTCCCCAAGGAGCCACGACATGATCAATAACAAGACCGTATCCCTGTCCGGTATCGCGGGCATGGGGCTGCTCGCCCTGAGCGTGCATGCTCATGCCGCGCAAGAGGTCCGAATCGCCACCCATGTGTCGGCCGAATCGCCACTGGCCAAGCAGGTGGAAATGTTCGCCGAACGCATCGAGGAGCGTCTCCCCGGGGAGTTCACCTTCGAGCTCTATCCCAACGGGCAGCTCGGCAAGGAGTCGGCGCTCATCGACCAACTTCAACTCGACACCATCGAGATGGTCAACGTCGCCTCCGGCGTCTTGAAAGTGGACGACAAGCTCGGCTTCTTCGATCTCCCGTGGCTGTTCGAAGACCGCGAGAACGTCCAGCGCGCCATGGCCGCCGGACTGGAAGAAGAACTGGTCGAGACCATCGAGGACAACATGAGCGCCAAGGTGGTGGGTATCTACGAGAACGGTTTTCGCCACATCATCAATTCCAGCCACCCCATAGAGACGCCCGCCGACCTGGATGGCATGAAGATCCGGATTTCCGGCGGCGACTTCCGCCAGCAGATCTTCGCCTCGCTGGGGGCCGTACCGGCCAAGATCGCCTGGGGCGAAACCTTCACCGCCATGCAGACGGGCGTGGTGGACGGCGCCGAGGCCGCCACCTACGGCTTCTACGGCCAGAAGATGTATGAGGTACAGGATTATCTTTCCCTGACCCGTCACGTCTACACGCCGTCTTTCCTGCTGGCTTCCCCGAGGTTCTGGGACTCGCTCACCGACGAGCAGCAGACCGTCTTCAGCGAGGTCGCCGACGAGATGCGCGACGATGCCTACGCACAGGCCGCCGAGATCGAGCAATCCAATCTCGATGCCATGCGCGATTCCCTGAAGATCAACGATGTCGATTTGGCGCCGTTCCGCGACAAGGTCGAATCCGTCTACGAGAACTACGTGAACGAGTATGGCGATGACTGGCTCAAGATCGTGCGCCAGACCGCTGAATCGTCGTGACCGCTGGAGTCGAAACGATGCTGAGATATCTGGATCGTTTGGTCGAGACCGTCGTGGGGGCCCTGGTGGCCCTCACTACCATCGCCGTCTGCTTGAACGTCTTTTACCGCTATGTACTCGGCTCCGGCCTGGTGTGGGCCGATGAGGTGCCGGGATTTCTACTGGTATGGATCGCCTTCCTGGGCGCCTATCTCGCGGCCCGGCAGGAGGGCCATATCGCCTTCGACATGCTGGTCGAGTCTTTTCCGCCACTCCTTCGACGGGGTATCCAGGTCATCGGTGACCTGGCGGTCATCGGGTTCTTCGTGCTGCTCGGCCTGAAATCGTGGCAGATGATCGATCGCGTCGGCGGACGCTCGATAGAAACGCTGCCCATCGCGCAGGGCGTGTTCATGAGCGTGCTGCCCATTGCCAGCGCTTTGATGGTAGTGGCCCTGAGCGCTCGACTTATTCAACGCTGGAGGAACGTCTGATGGCCTGGGGCGTAGTGGCGATGCTGTTCGGCATTATCCTGCTGGGGGTCCCGGTGGGGTTTGCCCTGATGATTACCGCCGCGGTCTCGATGTGGATCGCGGACATCAACTTGCTGATGATTCCCGTGCAGACTTTCTCGGGGACCAACTCGCTGGTGCTACTGGCGATTCCCCTGTTCATTCTCATGGGCGAGCTGATGAGCGCGACCAGCATCGCCCAGCGCCTGATCGACCTGGCGGCGTCCCTGGTGGGCTGGATGCGCGGTGGCCTGAGCCATATCAACGTCATGACCTCGATGTTCATGGCGGAAATGAGTGGCTCCGCGGTGGCCGATGCGGCCGTGATGTCGAAGATATTCGTGCCCCAGATGGAGAAGCGCGGCTACCCCAAGGGCTTCGCCGCGTCCATCACCGCCGTCTCGGCGACGCTGGGCATCATCATTCCGCCGTCGATCCCCATGGTGTTGTATGGGGTGACCACCAATACCTCGATCCGTGACCTGTTCATCGCCGGCATCGTGCCGGGCCTGCTGCTGGCCACCGCGTTCATGGTGACCTCCTGGCTGTTCGCCCGCCGTGAACAGCATCCGCGTGAGGGCAATTTTCAGATCAAGGCCCTGGGCACCGCCTTCAAGCGGGCGCTGATTCCCCTGGCCATCCCGGTGATCGTCGTCGGCGGCCTTATCGCCGGCATCTATACGCCCACCGAAGCCGCCGGAATCGGCGTCATGATCGCCCTGCTGTTCGGCCTTTTCGTGACGCGCGACCTGGACTACCGGATCATCTGGTCCCTGCTTGTAACCTCGGGCCGGCAGACAGCCGTGGTGATGATGATCGTCGCGGGCTCGGCCATCCTGGGCCAATATCTGGCCAACGAGCAGTTGCCCCAGCAGATTGCCAGCGCCCTGGGCGGCATCACCGATAATTACATCCTCAACCTGCTGATCATCAACGTCTTCGTATTGCTGTTGGGCATGTTCCTGCATGCCAGCGCGGCGATCATCGTGGTCGTGCCGCTGCTGCTGCCCATGGCGACCGATCTGGGCATCGACCCTGTGCACTTCGGGGTCATCGTCTGCCTCAATCTGGGTATCGGGCAGCAGACGCCCCCCGTGGCCAGCGTGCTGCTTACCGTCTGCTCGACCACGGGAATGAAGATCGAGGAGGTCATGGGCTACTGCAAGTGGTTCCTGCTGGCGATGTTCGTCGTTTTATTGTTCGTCACCTTCACGCCGATGACGGCACTGTGGTTCCGCTGATGGCAACACCTCCGGTTCGGTTGGCCTGATGCCCTGATCTACGCGTTCTGGCGGGGTGAGTGCGGGAGGCATGTTAGGAAAAAAAGTATTCCTGATAGCGGTAATGCCGTAGCTCGTAGCTCGTAGCTCGTAGCTCGTAGCTCGTAGCTCGTAGCTCGTAGCTCGTAGCTCGTAGCCAGAATGCTAGACTGCCCTTCCCCACACCTGCCCGATCTTGCGAGGCCCGCGATGGACGATATCGGCACCCCGACCCTTTCGGTCAGCGAGCTCAACCGCCAGGCGCGGATGCTGCTGGAACGCAGCTTCGGCGACTGTTGGGTGGAGGGCGAGGTCTCCAGCGTGGCGCGGCCGGCCTCGGGGCACGTCTACTTCACGTTGAAGGACGACCGCGCCCAGCTGAAGTGCGCACTGTTTCGCAACCGCGCGCGCTTCACCGCGCCGCTCAACAACGGCGACCAGGTACGGCTGCGCGGCAAGGTGTCGATCTTCGAGCCGCGCGGCGACTACCAGATGATCGTCGAGGCGGTGCAGCCCGCCGGCCAGGGCGCGCTGCTCGCCGCCTTCGAGCGGCTCAAGCGCCAGCTCGACGCCCAGGGGGTGTTCGCCAACCAGCGCCCGCTGCCCTACCCGCCGCGCCACCTGGCGGTGATCAGCTCGGCCAGCGGCGCGGCGATCCGCGACGTGCTGGCGGTGCTCGCCGCGCGCTGGCCGCTGGTGCCGGTGACGCTGCTGCCGGTGCCGGTACAGGGCAAGGAGGCGGTGCCGGCGATCATCCGCGCCATCGCCATCGCCAACCGGCTGGCCGAAGCGCCGGAGGGGCCAGGCTTCGATGCGCTGCTGGTGACCCGCGGCGGCGGCAGCCTGGAAGACCTGTGGGCATTCAACGACGAGCACCTGGCGCGGGCGATCTTCCACTCGCGGTTGCCGGTGATGGCGGCGGTGGGCCACGAGGTCGATACCACGCTGGCCGACTTCGCCGCCGACGTGCGCGCGCCCACGCCCTCCGCCGCCGCCGAGCAACTGGTGCCCGACCAGCGCGATCTGCGCCGGCGCCTGCAGGATGCCGAACGTCGCCTGTTGCGCTGCCAGCGCTCGCGCCTGGAGCGCGAGGCGCAGTGCCTGGATCATCTGCGCGCGCGGCTGCGCCATCCCGGCGAGCGGCTGGCCCAGCAACGCCAGCGCCTCGCCCAGCTCGAAAGCCGCCTGGGTCGCGCCATGGATCAGCGCCTGCGCGGCGAACGGGTACGTGTCGACCACCTGCAACGCCGGCTGGCCGGCTACGATCCGTCGAGCCGCGTGGCCCGCGCTCGCGGCCAGCTCGACGGCCTGCAACAGCGCCTGTACCAGGCCCTGCCGCGCCAGCTCGAACAGCGCCGCCAGCGGCTCGGCGCGCTGGCCCGCGAACTGCAGGCGGTCAGCCCGCTGGCGGTGCTGGGGCGTGGCTATGCGATCCTCGAGGACGACAACCGCCAGGTGATACGCAGCGCCGCCGACACCCAGCCGGGCCAGACGCTGACCGCGCGGCTCGGCGAGGGGCGTCTCAAGCTCGAGGTTAAGCGGCGCCTGCGCAAGGGTTAACCGTTGGCGTGGCGGCCTTCGGGTGGCACCCACAAGAAAGCCGCCAGTCCGGTCTTCGGCTGGCGGCTTTCTCACTTCTCCAATATGAGCGCTCAGGCCTGGCTGAGCTGCTCGGTGTCGGCGCCGGGCTTGAAGGCGCTGGGTTCCAGCGAATGCCGGCCCAGCAGCTTGTAGAAGTCGGTGCGGTTGCGCCCGGCGATGCGCGCCGCCTGGGTGACGTTGCCTTCGGTGATCTTGAGCACCTTGATCAGGTAGCTGCGCTCGAACCCGGCGCGCGCGTCGTTGAACGAGGGCAGCGCGTTCTCCTCGGCGGCCAGCGCCTGGGAAACCAGCGCCTCGGGAATGATCGGTGAGCTGGTCAGCGCCACGCACTGCTCGACCACGTTGACCAGTTGGCGGACGTTGCCCGGCCAGGCGCTCCCGGCGAGCAGGTTGAGCGCCTCGGAGGAGAAGCCCTTGACGAACGGCTTGTGGCGCGCGGCGGCCTGGGTGACCAGGTGCTTGGCGAGCAGCGGCACGTCCTCGGCGCGCTCCTTGAGCGGCGGCAGGCGCAGGTTGACGACGTTGAGGCGGTAGTAGAGATCCTCGCGGAAGTCGCCCTCGGCCATCGCCCGGTCGAGATCGCGATGGGTCGCTGAGATGATCCGCACGTCGATGGGGATCGAGGTGGTCGAACCCAGCGGGCGTACCTGGCGGTCCTGCAATACGCGCAGCAGCTTGACCTGCAGCGGCAGCGGCATGTCGCCGATCTCGTCGAGAAACAGCGTACCGCCGTCGGCGGCCTGGAACAGCCCTTCGTGCTGGCTGATCGCGCCGGTGAAGGCGCCCTTGGCGTGGCCGAACAGCTCGCTTTCCAGCAGTTGTTCGGGCAGCGCGCCGCAGTTGATGGCGACGAACGGCTTGCCGGCCCGGGAGCTGGCCTGATGGATGGCGCTGGCGAGCAGCTCCTTGCCCGAGCCGGAGGCGCCGGTGACCAGCACGCTGACGTCGGAACCGGCGACCATGCGGGCCTGTTCGAGCACCTTCTCCATGTGCGGGCTGCGGGTGATGATCGCCGAACGCCAGGCGTCATCGCCCTCGACACTGGGGCCGGGAGTCTGGGTCAGGGCGTCGTCGATCGCCGCGAACAGCTCGTCGCGGTCGACCGGCTTGGTCAGGAAGCTGAACACGCCCTGGCGGGTGGCGCTGACCGCGTCGGGAATCGAGCCGTGGGCGGTGAGGATGATCACCGGCAGGCCGGGAACGCGCTTTTGCAACTGCTGGAACAGCGCCATGCCGTCCATTTCGTCCATGCGCAGGTCGGAAAGCACCAGGTCGGGACGCGCCTCTTCCAGGCACTCCAGCGCCTGGCGACCGCTATCGGCGGTGGTCACCCGGTAACCGCGGCTCTCCAGACGCATGCCCAGCAACTTGAGCAGGCTGGGGTCGTCGTCCACCAGTAGGATATGGGCTGCGTGCTTCACGGTGTCGCTCCTCCGCTCGCTGAAAAGTGCTCGTCGACTTTTCAGGAAAAGCTTGGTTCATGGCGCCAACCGCCCTCGGCGGGGCTCGGCTACTGCTGGCGCGAATTTATGCTCTGTTCGATCGCCGTCAGCGCGTCGAGTTTCTCGGCCAACGCGTCGCGTTCCTGAATTGCCCGGTTGCGCGCACTCTTGCTGGCGGCGATCTCGTCGACCAGCGCGCGGCGGCCCTCGAGCCCGTTGAGCCATTGGCGCAGCAACGGCTGCAACTGGCTGGGCGCGGCGGCCAGGTCGGCCTTGTAGATTTCCGAGGCATCCTTCCAGCGCTCGCGTTCGGCCCATGACAGCACCACCGCGCGGGCCAGGCGCTGACGCGCGGTATCGCCGTCGAGCTCGGCCAGGATGTTCTCACGCCACACGACGTCGCCACGCTGGGCGGCCAGGCCGAAAGCGACCCACGATTCGAGCAGGCATCCATTGGTTTCGAGGCTGGGTATCTCGGACAGGCACTGGTTGGCCGCAGTATCGAGGGGCTCGTCGTGCTGCGGTAACAGTTGCTGGCAACCGGCAGCCAATAGTGAAACGGCCAGCAGGCTGGCCACGAGTATCGAATGCTTCATTAATCAGTTCCTTGCGTCGTTACTTGCCGCTGTGAGCCTGGCTTGCGGCGTATTGATCTCGTTGCCCTCTTCGGCGTCCCACGGTAGCGTCAGCCGAAAACATACATCGAGCGGGTCGTCGTCACTAAGCGTGAGAGTCCCATGCTGGGCCTTGGCACAATCTGCGGCCACCGACAGGCCGATACCGGAGCCTTTCAGCGCGCCCTTGCGTCGCGCCCGGCCCTGGTAGAAAGCATCGAACAGCTGCCCGCGATCCTCGTCGGCGATCGGCTCGCCGCTGTTGGCGACCTCGATCGCCAGCGTACGGCCACGGCGCTGGGCACGCACCTCCAGGTCACCACCATCCTCGCCGTAGGCGATGGCGTTCGACACCAGGTTGTCGAGAATGCGCATGGTGCGGCTGCGATCGGCGCGCCACTCCAGCGGTTGGTGGTGGGCGATGACTTGCATGCCCTTCTTCTCCAGCGCCAGCTGATGCTTGGCGAGCACTTCCTTGATCACCGTGGCGATGTCGAAACGCTCGTTGATCACCCCCTGGTTGTGCTGGAGCAGATTGTAGTCGAGCAGTTGTTCGATCAGCGTCTGCAACTCCTCGCCGCTGGCATCGATCAGCTCGACGATCTCGCGCTGGCGCGGCGTCAGCGCGCCGGCGACATCGTCACTGAGCAGCGCCGTGCCTTCACGGACGCTGGCCAGCGGCGTCTTGAGTTCGTGCGACATATGACGCAGGAACTGCTGCTTCTGGGCTTCGAGCTCGTTGAGCCGGGCCGACAGCCAATCGAGCCGCTCACCCAGGCTGACCAGCTCGGCGGGGCCCTGGATATGGTGCGCCAGAGGCGGCTCCGTCCCGCTGCCCAGGCTGAGGATGCGCCGCTCGAGCTGGCGGATCGGGCGAATGATCAGCCAGGTGAACAGCAGCATCAACAGCAGGCTCGCCGAGACCAGCGCCGCGGTCTGCAGCCATAGCCGCCGCTGGACCTCGCCGGCCCGGGCGCTGATCGACTCGATCCGGTTGTCGATCTGGCGGTTGGTAGCCTCGCGCAACGCCTCGGTATGCACGGCGAAACTGGAGAACCGGTCGAGCTCCGCACTGACCTCCTCGGGGGTGAGCGCGGGAAGCCCGGCGAGCCAATCCAGCTGTTGGCGCAACGCGATCAGGTCGGAGTTGCCGGGCAGCAGGCGTTGATGCTCCGCGAGCAGCTTGGAAAATGCCTCGGCCTTGTCGCTGAATATCTCCATCAGGCCGGGCTGCTCGACGACCGCATACTGGCGGGCGCTGCGCTCCATCTCCACGGCCAGGTTGGAAAGCTCACGGGCACGGCGCGTCTGGTCGACGGCCTGGCGCGCACTGACGTTGGCCAGTTGCGAGAGTTCCGACAAGACTTCGCCGGCCTGAAACATCAGGACGGCGAGGGGCAGCATCACGACCAGGAAGGCCAGCAATACGAGCTGCAATAGCGAGCGTGGGCGCCAGCGGCGCGAGACCTGGGAGGTCATGGAAACAGTTCTATGCAGAAAGAAGGTCAGCGTCATTCATTCTCTCCGCACAGCATAACAGAGTTACCGTTCGGGTAAGCGGTGAGGCACCCGTGATACAAAAAAAGAGGGCCGGCAAAGGCCGGCCCAAGGTACGCAGGGAACTGAAGGGTCAAGTGAGCACTCATGATCGTCCGCCTGGCCAAACACTCATGAGGACTCGGAGTCGGCTCCCCGAGGGAGCCCGAAACCGTGAAATTGCCTTGAGTCTGCCAGGGACTGCAATCTCACTTTGGCGGCGAACCGCCTGGTTTCGTCCGGTTGACGCGCCGCCTGGGCGTCGCGCCGTCAATATGTCCCCCGTTGGGGGGAGTGGCATCCTTGCCTGGGCATCCTTGCCCTACAGGTACACATCCTTGCTTTCTAGCAGTACCCGTCTCATCGCAACCTAAGTCACACATCGCGTGGAGCAGACGCTACCGGGCGGTTGGCGGTCTCGGCACAGGGTTGTGTAAGACCGCCTGGAGCCCGGTCGGGTAGTGGATCGAGCCGTTGAACCACTTCCCGTTTGCTCGCCCTATATTATTGCGAAGGGTGTGCCAGAAAAACTAACAATCCTTAAATTTCAACTACTTAAAAACTAAAAATTAGACCATCGAAAGCCCGTCATCATGAAGGACCGGCAAGATGCCCTCTTGCACAGCGCTAATTGTCTCCGATTGCGGACACGCTCAAGAACTCTCATGAACATCCTTTTAAATTCATAAACTTAGCACGTATCTTTTTAGCAACAGTCTGGTCAAAAACCGCTATGGCCGATGTCATGCAGGTAGATCCCAAGCGCTGAATTGGCGCCGAAAATGGGCTCATTTCAGGCTTTTGACGAGGATCTTCGATTTGCGGGCGTGGTTATAGGCCTCGCGGCGTAGCGGCGGCAGCGACTCGATATCCGCCAGCCCGAAGCCGTGCTCGAAGAACCAATGGGCGGTGTGGGTGGTCAGCGCGAACAGCGCGGCGATTCCGTCGCGCTTGGCGCGACGCTCGATCTCGGCGAGCAGCAACGCCCCCCGCGCACCGCCACGGTAATCGTCGTGCACGGCGACGCAGGCCAGCTCGGCCATGGCGGCGTCGCTGAACGCATGCAGCGCCGCGCAACCGATGATCATGCCGTCGCGCTCGATGACCAGGTAGTCGTCGATTTCGTGTTCGAGGCGTTCGCGCGAGCGCGCCACGAGCATGCCGCGCTCCTCGAGCGGACGCAGCAGTTCGAGCAGGCCGGCGATGTCGCCAAGCCCTGCCGGACGCATCTGCTCGTAGCGATGCTGGGTGATCATCGTGCCCACGCCGTCGCGAGTGAACAGCTCGCCGAGCAGCGCGTCGTGGTCGTGCCAGGAGATCAGGTGGGTGCGTGCCACGCCATGCCGCGCCGCCTCGCAGGCGGCCGCCAGGTGGCGGGCGAGCTCGCTGCCGGGGGCCGCCGCCTGCATGAGCGGCTGGGCATCGCCCGGCGTCAGCTGGCGCTGCAACGCCCCGCTGTCGTCGTGCAGGCCGTCGGCCTCGCCGAGCAGGATCAGCTTGTCGGCCTTGAGCGCGACGGCGGCCTGCTGGGCCACCTCGGCGGCATCGAGATCGAACACCTCGCCGGTGCTGGAAAAGCCCAGCGGCGGCAGCACCACCAGCGTGCCACGGTCGAGCAGCGATTCGATGGCCGAGGCGCGCACCCGGCGCACTTCGCCGCTGTGATCGAAGTCGATGCCGGCGCGCACGCCGAGCGGCTTGGCCATCACCAGGTTGCCCGATACCGCGGTCAGCTCGACGCCGTGCAACGGCGTATTGGGCAGGCCCAACGACAGCCGCGCCTCGAGCCACAGCCGCTGTTCGGCGGCGACACGCTCCACGCAGCGCATGATCGCGTGATCGGCGACCCAGCGACCGGCGTGACGCTCGGGCACGATGCCCACCGCGTCGAGCGCCTCGCCGACCTGCGGGCGGATGCCGTAGACCACCACCAGCCGCACGCCCAGGGTGTGCAGCAACGCCAGGTCCTGGATCAGCTGTTCGCCGCGCCCGTTGGCCATCGCCTCGCCCTCGATGAGGATGACGAAGGTACGCCCGCGATGGGCGTTGATGTAGGGCGACGAATTGCGGAACCAGTCGACGAAGGGAAAGCGCGTGTTCAAGCCGGGCCCCCGGAGGCGGAAGTGGGAAACGGCCACGCATGGCGTGCATGGCGGATAGACAGCGACTATATCAGACGCTCAAAAAAGGCGGGACTCTGGAGAGCCCCGCCTCATTTTACCCATTGAAGGCCTTGGGAGTGACGTCATGCGCGAGCCTTCAACTGCCGAACATGCCCTTGAACATGAAGAAGAACAGGATCGCCAGCAGCGCGCCCGCCGGCAGCGTGATCAGCCAGGACATGACGATGGTGCCCAGCACCCGCAGGTTGAGCGCCGCCATGCCGCGCGCCAGCCCCACGCCGAGCACCGCGCCGACCAGCGTATGGGTAGTGGAAATCGGCAGACCGGTCCCCGAGGCCAGCACCACGGTGGTGGCCGCCGCCAGCGTCGCGGCGAAACCGCGGCTCGGCGTCAGCTCGGTGATGCCGGTGCCCACGGTGGTGATCACCTTGTGACCGTAGGTCACCAGGCCGACGACGATACCGCCGCCGCCCAGCACCAGCACCCACCAGGGCAGTACCGCGGCGCCGCCGACATCGCCGTTGGATTGGACCACGCTGATCACCGCAGCGAGCGGGCCGACGGCATTGGCGACGTCGTTGGAACCGTGGGCAAAGGCCATGGCACAGGCGGTGAACATCATCAACACGCCGAATATCCGTTCGACGCTGGAGAAGCCGAAGCTGTCGCCGCGGCGCTTCTTGTCGCGATTGACGCGGTTTTCGAGAAAGATCCCCAGCACCATGATCGCAACGCCGATGGCGATCGAAATCAGCAGGCTCTCGCCGAAGCTCAGGTCGAGGCCGACGTGCGACAGCCCCTTGACCAGCGTGACCATGGCGATGATGAAACCGACCAGGAAGATGTAGCCCGGCACGTAGCGCTTGGCCGCGGCGAACGGATCGCGGTTCTCGAAGATCAGGATCTGCACCGAGCGGAACAGCACGAAGCTGATGGTACCGGCCAGCAGCGGCGACACCACCCAGCTGGCGGCGATCTGCCCGACCTTGGACCAGCCCACCGCATCGACGCCCAGCCCGGCGACCGCGAAGCCGACGATCGCACCGACGATCGAGTGGGTGGTCGACACCGGCCAGCCGCGGGCGGAGGCGATCATCAGCCACAACCCGGCGGCCAACAGCGAGGCCAGCATGCCGTAGATCAGCAGCTGCGGGTCCTCGGTCAACAGGGCGGGATCGATGATGCCCTTGCGAATGGTCTCGGTGACCTGCCCGCCGGCCAGCCAGGCGCCGAGGAACTCGAAGACCACCGCGATCAGGATCGCCTGACGGATGGTGATGGCCTTGGAGCCGACCGAGGTTCCCATGGCGTTGGCGACGTCATTGGCGCCGACCCCCCAGGCCATGAAGAAACCGAAGATGCAGGCGAGGATGATGAATACGTCGCCGTACTGCGCAATGATAGACATAGGCACGTGTTCTTTTTGGTGGCGTGAAGCGAGACCAGTGCGCGAGGAGCGCCGTGGCCTCAGCGTGCAGTCAGGATTTGCAGACGGCTGCCGACGCGCTCGGCGCGGTCGGCGAGATCGCCAATCCAGTCGATGATGTTGTAGAGGAACATCACATCCACCGGCGGCAGCTGCGCTTCGAGATCGAACAGCTGGCGACGGATGGCAACCTCCTGGTTGTCGGCCTGATGCTCGAGATCGTGCAACTCGCGGATCAGGTTATGCATGACGTCGGAGACGTTGCGACCGAAGCCGGACTCGAGCAGGTCCTCGAGCTCTTCCAGCGCCTTGCGCGCCTGCGCTACGGTTGCCACGGCGGTACGCAGGTAATCGCGCATCGGCTGGGCCATGTCGGCAGGCACCGTCATGCGACGGCCCAACATGATGCCGGTGATGTCCCGCGCCTTGTTGGCGATCTTGTCCTGTACGCTGATCAATTCCAGCAGGTCGGAACGCGACACCGGCAGGAACAGGGTATTGGGCAGGTTGAGACGCAACTGGGTCTTGAGCACATCGGCGTCGTGCTCGAGATCGGTGACCGCTTTGCGATACTTGGCGGCCTCCTCCCAGTTGCCGGCCTGAGAGGCGTCGAAGAAGGGCAACAGCTGGTCGGCGCACTCACTGGTCTTGACGATGTGAGCCAGCAACGGCTGAAACGGTGATCGCCCGAACAACGACGAGAAGGGGTTGGAAGTCACCATGAGCATCATTCGTCGGTTAGAAATGGCGGCGTCAGTATAGTGATTGCAACATGCAACGTCATGAAAAATTAACCGCTTGCACTGCAAGGGAGCGTCACGATGGCTAAGGAAATCGAACTCAAGCTGGCCCTGGGCCAAAGCGGTGCCCAGCGGCTCGCCGCCCATCCACGCCTCGCCGGACTCAGCGCAAGGCACGAAACGCTGACCAATACCTACTACGACACTCCCGATGGCGAGCTGGAGCGCCATCGCGTGGCGCTGCGCCTGCGCCGCACCCCGCAACGGATACTGCAGACCCTCAAGACCGCCGGCGAGGGCTCGGGCGGGCTCTCCTCGCGCGGCGAGTGGGAATGGCCGGTCAGCGAGCATGTCCTCGACCTTGCCGGGCTCGAAGCGTTGGCGCCGATGCAGGCGCTCGGCCGCGACGTCCTGCTCGCCCTCGAGCCGCGGTTCGCCACCGATTTCGCGCGCACCAGCTGGCTTGTCGAAGACGCCGAGACGGCGATCGAGGTCGCCCTCGACCAGGGTGAGATCCGCGCCGGATCTCACCGAGTGGCCATCGACGAGCTGGAACTGGAACTCAAGCGGGGCGCGCCGAGCGTCCTGTGGCGATTCGCCGAGACGCTCGCCGAGGAGGTGGCGCTGCGCCCGGCCAATGCCAGCAAGGCGGCCCGCGGTGCGGCGCTGTGCACTGGCCACTGGCCGGCAATAACAACAAATAGTGGCGCCGAGCTGCGCGCCGCCACGCCGCGACAACGCTGCGATCGGGCGATCGCCGCTCTCGATGCGCTGGGCGAAGGTGGCGAGAGCGAAGGCCTGTCGCGGGCCCGGGAGGCCTTTGCCTCGCTCGCCGAGGATACGGGCCTGGCCACGGCGATACGCCAGCCGGCTCGCCGGCTCGCCGCGGCCCTCGACGAGCCGCAGTGGTTGACGCCCTCGTTCGGCCAGCACAGCCTTGCCCTGCTCGCCGCGCTGGACGCGCGCTGAGCCGCCCGCCAGGCGGTGCGTTCGGGATGAGACCTGTGAGAGCATGCCCGGGACGGGCTGCGTCATGCTAAAGCGAGTGGTTTAGGACGATTTATGAAGATCATTATCCTTGGTGCGGGTCAGATTGGCAGCAACTTGGCGGAGTACCTCGTGCGTGAGGGTAATGAAATTACCGTCGTCGATATCGCCTCCAGCAACTTGAACGATCTCAACATGAGATTGGATATACGCACCATCGAGGGCAAGGCTTCCCACCCCAGCGTTCTCAAGAAAGCGGGGTGTAAAGATGCGGATCTATTGATCGCCGTCACCAACTCCGACGAGGTCAACATGCTGGCGTGCGAGATCGCCCATACGCTATTCAGCACGCCGACCAAGATAGCCCGCGTGCGCGACAACGATTACCTCGCCCGCACCGAGCTATTCTCGGAACAAGCCATACGCGTGGATGTCACCATCAGCCCAGAGCAGCTCGTCACCGATAACATTCACCGGCTCTTCGAGTTTCCCGGCACCTTGCAGGTGCTCGATTTCGCCAAGGGCAAAGTACAGCTCGTGGCCGTCAAGGCCATTCAGGACGGCCCCCTGGTAGGCAAACAACTGGCTTCCCTGAAACACCATTTACCCAGCGTCGACACACGCGTAGCCGCCATCTATCGGCGCGGCGAAGGCATCTCCCCACGTGGCGACACCGTGATCGAAACGGATGACGAAGTTTTCTTCATCGCCTCCCGCCAAGACACCCAGGCGATCATGGGAGAGCTGCACAAGGAGGAGCAGGGTTATCGCCGCGTCATCATCGCCGGCGGCGGCAACATCGGTGAGCGTCTCGCGAACAAACTGCAAGGCAATCATCAGGTAAAGCTGATAGAAATCGATGAGAAACGCTGTCGGGGGCTGGCCGAGCGCCTCACGGAGACGGTGGTGCTCAATGGCAGCGCGACGCGCAAAAGCCTGCTCGTCGAGGAAAACATCGACGACTGCGATATCTACTGCGCGCTGACCAACGACGACGAGGACAACATCATGTCGTCGCTGCTTGCCAAGCGGCTAGGCGCACAGAAGGTCTTGACCCTGATCAACGACCCGGCCTACGTCGACCTCATCCAGGGCGACAAGATCGACATCGCCATCTCGCCGCAGCAAGTGACGATCGGCAGCATATTGACGCATATCCGCCGTGGCGACGTCGCCAAGGTCCATTCGCTGCGCCGTGGCGCGGCCGAGGCCATCGAAGCCGTCGCCCATGGCGATGAGGGTTCGTCGCAAGTGGTTGGCCGCAAGATAGGCGACATTCGGCTACCCGCCGGAACGATCATCGGCGCCATCGTTCGCGGCGACGAGGTCATCATGGGCCATACCGATGCGGTCATAGAGGCCAACGATCATTTGATTCTCTTCCTCATCGACAAGCGGCGCATGCGGGAAGTCGAGCGGTTGCTGCAAGTACAAATAACCTATTTTTGACCTGATCCCTCAGCGAGCAGCCCATGCGACTTCCCAACCAGGAGATTGAATTTGCCTAGCCTGACTCGACGGCGCGCCTTGAAAGCGGCTTACAATATCTCTCCCGTGGCAAAGATATTGGCCATACTGCTTTTGGTGCTGGCGCTATTCATGCTGGCTCCCTTGGTGCTATTGGCGCTCGAAGGGTCCCTGGAAGCTTGGGCCTTCGCGCTTTCGATAGGCATAATCCTGGCGGTTTCGCTGACCACGCTGGTCTTTACGCGCGGCATCCCCATCGAGTTGCAGCCCCGCCAGATGTTCGTCCTCACCACCCTGAGCTGGGTGGTGATATCCAGCTTCGCGAGCCTGCCCTTCATCCTCGGCACGCCCTACCTATCCTTTACCAATGCCGTATTCGAGTCAGTTTCAGCCATCACCACGACGGGCTCGACCATCGTCGTGGGCATCGATGGGTTATCGGATGGGTTGAAGCTCTGGCGAGGCATGATGCAGTGGCTGGGAGGCATCGGCATCATCGTCATGGCGATCGCCATCCTGCCCTTCCTGAAGGTCGGCGGGATGCGCCTGTTCCAGACGGAATCGTCCGACTGGTCGGACAAGGTGATGCCGCGTGCAGGCGGGATCGCCAAGGCCTCGGGAGCCATCTACCTGGGTTTTACCGGTATCGTGACGATCTCCTACTGGCTTGCCGGCATGCTTCCCCTCGATGCCATCGTGCATGCCATGACGACGGTCGCCACGGGCGGCTTTGCCAATACCGATGCGTCTTTCGGCGCCTATAGCCAGCAGCCTCAGATACTCTGGCTGGCTTCGCTATTCATGTTCTGCGCCTCACTGCCCTTCGTCATGTTCATACGCGCGCTGCGTGAGACCAAGAGCGTCCTATGGCAGGACCAGCAGGTCAAAGGCCTGTTTTACCTATTGCTGATCGCCATAGGCATTCTCACCGGCTACAGGGTCATCCAGGGCACGGAGCCTTTCACGGCCCTGACGCAAGTCACCTTCAACGTGATTTCCATAGTCAGCACGACGGGCTACGCCTCTGACGACTATACGACCTGGGGCGCACTATTCATCGTCGCGTTCTTCTATCTGACCTTTATCGGCGGTTGCAGCGGCTCGACCAGTGGCGGCATGAAGATATTCCGCTTCCAGATCGGCCAGGTCATGCTGACGAACCAGTTGCGTTTCCTGGTGCACACGAACGGGACCTTTCCCCAACGCTACAATGGTCGGCGCTTGCCGGATGAAGTGATCAGGGGGGTCATCGCGTTCTCGTTCTTCTTCTTCCTGACCATTGCCGGTCTCGCCCTCGGGTTGGCCATATTGGGGCTCGATATGGTGTCCGCGCTCTCGGGGGCGGCAACGGCCGTCTCCAACGTCGGCCCCGGGCTCGGCGATGTGATCGGGCCGGCCGGAAACTTCGCCTCCCTGCCCGACGCGGCAAAATGGCTGCTATGCGTCGGGATGCTGATGGGACGCCTGGAAATTCTCACTGTGATCGTTCTGTTTACGCCCACGTTCTGGAAAAAATAGCCGCCTGCCTTCGAACGCGCAGTCCGGGTGCCGGCAGTTACGCAAGCAGCGTTTCGATGAGTGATACCATTTTTACAGGAGAGCGATATTGTCCTCTTTACGCCCAGCCAAGGTAGGCCTGCGCACGAAGATCTTCCAGGTCATCTTCGAGTCGGACAGCCGGCTGGCCAAGGGCTTCGATATCGTCCTGATACTGACGATCCTGGCCAGCGTGGCCGTGTCCATGCTGGATAGCGTCGCCAGCTACCACAACGCCTTCGGCACGCTTTTTTACGAAGCGGAGTGGGCGTTCACGCTGCTATTCACGCTGGAACTGGCGATACGCCTTTACTGCCTGGAACGCCCTTTCAAGTATCTGACGTCGTTCTATGGCGTGATCGATCTGCTGTCGATCCTGCCCACCTGGCTGGCCCTGCTGTTCCCCTGGGGCCAGTCACTGCTGGTGGTCAGGCTACTGCGCGTGCTGCGCATCTTCCGCGTGCTGCGGCTGATGCAGTTCGTCGGCGAAGGGCGGTTGTTGGTCGATGCGCTGAAGAACAGCTGGCATCAGATCCTGCTGTTTCTGTTCGCCGTGCTGATGATCGTGATCATCTTCAGCAGCGTGATCTACCTGATCGAGCCCCCCGAAGCGGGTTTCACCAGCATTCCCAAGGCCGTCTACTGGGGCGTCGTCACCCTGACCACGGTGGGTTATGGCGACGTCACGCCGGTCACCCCACTGGGGCAGTTCATCTCGATGATGGTCATGCTGACCGGTTACTCGATTATCGCCGTACCCACCGGGGTGTTCTCCGCCGAAGTGATTCGCTCACTGCGCGAGCAGCGCTACTCCAACGAGGCCTGTCCCGGATGCGGTCTCGATCATCACGAGCACGACTCCCGCTACTGCCGACGCTGCGGCACCTGGCTCGACGAGGAGACCCAGGACCCGCTCCACGAGCACGGCGCGGATCGCTCGAGCGGACAGGGGGCGAGCGATTAGGCGGTAAACGGTGCCGTGTCGCCGCGCCCTTCACGTACGATGGTCGGCGGCAGTTCGCGCAGGTCGACCACCGTGGTCGGCTCCAGATGACAGGCGCCGCCGTCGACGACCAGGTCGAGATGCGCGCCGAAGCGCTCGCGAATCGCTTCGGGATCGGTCATCGGCAGCTCCTCGCCGACCGGAATCAGCGTGACGCTCATCAGCGGCTCGCCGAGCGCCTCGAGCAACGCATGGGTGATGCGATGATTGGGCACGCGCACCCCGATCGAGCGGCGCTTGGGGTGCAACAGCAGGCGTGGCACCTCGTTGGTGGCGTTGAGGATGAAGGTATAGGCGCCCGGGGTCTGGTTCTTGAGCAGGCGGAATACCGCATTGTCGACCTTGGCGTAGGTGCCGATCTCGGACAGGTCCGAACACACCAGCGTGAAGTTGTGCTTGTCGTCCAGCGAGCGCAGCCACTTGATCTTCTCGATGGCCTTCTTGTCGCCAAGGTGGCAGCCCAGCGCATACCCCGAGTCGGTGGGATAGGCGATCACGCCACCATCCTTGATGATCTTGACGGCCTGATCGATCAGCCGCTTCTGCGGGTTTTCCGGGTGAATCTGAAAGAATTGGGTCATGGCACCTCCCCTGGAACGGATGACGAACGAATAAAACATATCGCAGCGGCCGGTCGCGACATAGCGCAGCGGACGATCACAGCACACCCGGCTACTGCCAGACTAGCAGGCCGGTTGACGCGGCGGCCCTGCCCTTACGCGGCAAAGGCACTCAGCCTCGGGTGACGCCATAGCGGCGCGACCGTGGTGCGCGGCGCGGCGCTCATGCTGCCGGGTGCCAGCGGCCCGCCGGGGAAGTGAAAATCGCTGCCCAGCGAGGCGTACAGGCCGCGCTCGTTGAGCTGGCGTGCCAGGTCGCTGGACAGGTCCGGGTTCTGGAAGCCGCTGATCAACTCCACCGACTCGCCGCCGGCGGCGGCGAAGTCGTCGAGCAGCAGGCCACGCTTGCGGCGGGTCAGTCCATAACGCAGCGGGTGGGCGAGCGACGCCACTCCGCCGGCGTCACGCACCCAGCTAATCGCCGCGCTGAGGTACGGCCAGTGCATCTTGACGTCGCCGCGCTTGCCGGCACCCAGATAGCGCTTGAACGCCGCGGCCATGTCGGGCACCAGTTCGGCTTCGACCAGCGCACGGGCGAAATCGGGCCGCCCCAGTGGGCGCTCACTCGCGGCGCAGGCTCGCGCCCGGGCCAACGCGTCGTCCAGGCCGATAGCCTCGAGCCGCCGGGCGATCTCGACGCTGCGCTGTTCGCGGGCCTCGGCCTGCGCCACCAGCCCTTCGACGAGCGAGCCCTGCACGCCGGCGGGCAGATAGCCCAGCACGTGGATAGTAACGCCCCGCCACTGCACCGAGAGCTCGGTGCCCGCGAGCAGGCGTAATCCCAGCCGATCGGCAGCCGCGGCGGCCTCGGCCACCCCGGCGACGGTATCGTGATCGGTCAGCGCCACGTGACTCAGGCCGCGGCCATGGCATAGCGCCATCAGCTCGGCGGGCGGCAATGCGCCGTCGGAGGCGGTGGAGTGCATGTGCAGATCGACGCCGGTAATGGCCTCGAGCGAATCGGAGAGTGCGATCATGGGCATGACGCCGACAGGCGTCTTTGTCAGAATAAGGCCGGTTATGGTGCGCGCCCCTTCGCAACGGGTCAACGCCAACTCGGCCTGCGCCACACGGGACTCCTGCCATGAAGCTGCTTATCGACTTTCTGCCCATCGCGATCTTCTTCGCGGTCTACCATTTCAGCGGCGACATCGTGCTCGCCACCCTGGTGCTGATCCCCGCCACGCTGGCCCAGGTCGGCTTCGTCCGCTGGCGCTACAAGCGCGTCGAGAAGATGCAGCTGGTGACCCTGGCGCTGGTGGTCGTACTGGGCGGGGCGACGGTGATATTCCACAACCCGGCGTTCATCCAGTGGAAGCCGACCGTGGTCAACGGGCTGTTCGCGCTGGCCTTCCTGGCCGCGCCGCTGTTCGGCGGCAAGACGCTGATCGAGCGCATGATGGGCCACGCCATGAGCCTGCCGGTGGCGACCTGGAAGCGCCTCAATCTCGCCTGGGTGGTGTTCTTCGCCACCATGGCGCTGCTCAACGTCTACGTCTTCAAGACCTTCGACGAAGCCACCTGGGTCAATTTCAAGCTGTTCGGCATGCTCGGACTGACCCTGGCGTTCATCATTGCCCAGGGTTTCTATCTGCGCCGCTACCTGGCCAGCCCGCAATGACAAGCCCGTTCGTAATAACAAGGAGAACCCAATGCTCTACGCCATCATCAGCGAAGATGTGAAGAACAGCCTGGACAAGCGCCAGTCGGCGCGTCCCGACCACCTGGCCCGGCTCGAGAAGCTGCGCGACGAGGGCCGCCTGGTGCTGGCCGGCCCGCATCCGGCGGTCGACGCCGACAACCCGGGCGACGCCGGCTTCAGCGGCAGCCTGGTGGTCGCCGAGTTCGACAGCCTCGAGGACGCCCAGGCCTGGGCCGATGCCGACCCGTACGCAATCGCCGGCGTCTACGCCAAGGTGATCGTCAAGCCGTTCAAGAAGGTCCTGCCCTGATCCAGCAGCCTGCCGGACAGGCCAGGATTCGGCCGGGAATAAAAACGCCTCGGCGGCCATGGCCGAACACGGCGCTGCCCATCCGGTTCAACGACATGACTGACGAACCCTGGCCAGCGCCTTGCTTTTGAAGGAAAAACCCCAGGAGGGCACATTTTTCCACGGCACGGTTTTCCACAGCCCTTTTTTGCACAGTCGCTGTGGAAAACCCTGTTAAGAGACGGCGGACACCCGGCGCACTGGCAATGGCCACGCCGTCTCGCCAAGATCGATCAAATAATGACCAACTGGTTTCAGACCAGCTCGCTTAAGGAGTGCGACCGTGCCGCGAAGCGCCGATGATCCTGCCCGCCCGCTCTCGCCACTCACCGCGCTGACCCCGGCCGAGCTCACCTGGCAGGTCGACGACATCGGCGAGGCGCCGCATTCCAGCCGCTTCGGCGACGTGTACTTCTCGCGCCACGACGGTCGCGCCGAGACCGAGCACGTGTTCATCGCCGGCAACGACCTGCCGCGGCGCTTCGCCGACTGGCAGCAATCGCGTCCGTTCGTGATCGGCGAGACCGGCTTCGGCACCGGGCTCAACCTGCTGTGCGCCTGGGCCTGCTTCGAGACCCATGCGCCGACCGGGGCCCGCCTGCATCTGATCTCCACCGAGCGTTTCCCGCTGGCCCGCGACGACCTGGCGCGCGCACTGAGCGCCTGGCCGGATCTCGCGCCCAAGGCGCGCCGGCTGCTCGAGCAATGGCCCGAGCCGGTCAGCGGCGTACATCGGCTATGGCTCGGCGAGCGCGTCGTGCTCGACCTGCATCTCGGCGACAGCGCCGAATGCCTGGCGCAGCTCGACGGCCGCGTCGATGCCTGGTTCCTCGACGGCTTCGCGCCGAGCAAGAATCCCGAGATGTGGCGGCCGGAGCTGTTCACGGCCATGGCCCTGGCGAGCCGTCCGGCGGCGAGCGTGGCCACCTTCACCTGCGCCGGGGTCGTCAAGCGCGGGCTCACCGCCGCCGGCTTCGCCTGGCGCAAGGCGCCGGGTTTCGGGCGCAAGCGCGAGATGCTCGTCGCCACGCTCCAGGCGCCTGCCATGGATGACGACAGGCGCCGCTTAACGCCCTGGTTCCTGCCACCACCGCCCCAGCATGCTCGGCACGTCGCGGTGATCGGCGCCGGCCTGGCCGGCGGCTGCGTCGCCCAGGCCCTGGCGCGGCGCGGCATCAGGGTCACCCTGCTCGATCGCGAGGCGCCCGGTGCCGGGGCCTCGGGCAATCGCCAGGGCGCGCTGTACGTCAAGCTGGCCGCCGAGACCAACCGTCAGAGTCGCGTCTACCTGGCCGGGCTGCTGCATAGTCGGCGCTGGCTCGCCGAGATCGATCCCCAGCGTCGGTTATGGCAGGACTGCGGCGTGCTGCAACTGGCGACCAATGAGCGCGAGACGCGCCGCCAACAGCGCTTTCTCGCCAATCACGCGCTGCCGGCGACGGTGGTCGAGGGACTAACTGCACGACAGGCCAGCGAGCGCGCCGGGCTGAGCGACGGTCTGGCCCTCGCGCATGGCGGATTGGATTATTCCCAGGCCGGCTGGGTTCGCCCCGCCGCGCTGTGCCAGGCATTGGCCGCCACGCCGGGTGTCACCTTCAAGCGCGCCGCGGTCGACGCCCTGCGACGCGAAGCATCGGGTTGGCGCTTGCAGTTGGCGGACGGCGAGGCACTCGTCGCCGATCAGGTGGTGATCGCCACGGCGACGCAGGCCAACCGCTTCGACCAGAGCGCCGCTCTACCGTTGCAACCGATCCGCGGCCAGCTCTCAAGCGTGACATTGCCGCCGGGCAGCCCCGCGCTGGAACGCGTGGTCTGCGCCGGCGGCTACGTGGCCCCGGCCTGCGACGGCATATTGAGCTTCGGCGCCAGCTTCGTGCCCAACGAGGACGACGCCGCGCTGCGCGAGGACGAGCATGCGGCGAACCTGGCCGAACTCCGACGGACCTTGCCGGGCTTCGTAGCGGCGCTCGAAAGAGCCGGCGCACGGCTGACGCCGGGCGAACTCGGCGGGCGCGCCGCGGTGCGCGCGGCGAGCCCCGACAAGACGCCCTACGCCGGACCGGTACCGGATGCGCCCCGCTGGCAAAGCGACTACGCGTCGCTGGCCAGGGACGCGCGACGCGTACCGCAAACGCCCGGCGCTCATCATCCGGGGCTGTGGATCAGCGCCGCGCATGGTTCGCGGGGGCTGGCCAGCGCACCGCTGTGCGCCGAGCTGATCGCCTCGCGGATCTGCGACGAGCCGCTGCCCGTGGCGCGCGAACTCGCCGATCACCTGCATCCCGGCCGGCGACTGATCGCCGATCTGGTGCGCGGCAACGTCCCGCCCGAGGCGTGAACGGGACCGCAGCGAGGCGTTATTGCATGAACCAGCCGTGGCTGACCACGATCGACTGGCCGGTCAGCGCGTTGGAGGGGAAGGTGGCGAGATACAGCGCGGTCTCGGCGACGTCGGCGAGGGTGGTGAACTGCTTGTCGACGGTGTCCTTGAGGAAGACTTTCTCGACCACTTCCTCCTCGCTCATGCCGTGCTCGCGCGCCTGGTCGGGAATCTGTCTTTCGACCAGCGGGGTCTTCACGTAGCCCGGGCAGATGGTGTTGGAACGGATGCCGTAGGCCGCTCCTTCCTTGGCCATGGTCCGGCACAGGCCCAGCAGGCCGTGCTTGGCGGTGACGTAGGGCGATTTCATCGCCGAGGCCTCGTGGGAATGCACCGAGCCCATGTAGAGCAGGCAGCCGCCGCTTTCCTGCTGCATCATCTGGCGGAAGGCGGCGCGGGTGGTCAGGAAGCTGCCGTCTAGCTGGATGTTGGTGACCTTCTTCCAGGCATCGTAGGAGAGCTTGTGAATCGGTTCGACGTGCTGTGAACCGGCGTTGGCGATCATCACGTCGAGCCGCCCGTAGGTGTCGACGGTCTGCTTGAAGGCGGCCTCGACCTGCTGCTCGTCGGTCACGTCGGCGGCCACGCCGAGCGCCGTGCCGCCCTGCTCGGCGATCTCGCGGGCCGCCGCCTCGGCCGCCTCGTGGTCGAGATCGAGGATCACCACCTTGGCGCCCTGCTGGGCGAACAGTCTGGCGATCTCCTTGCCGATCCCGCTGGCGGCGCCGGTGATCAGCGCCACCTTGTTGTGGATGCGGTCCTGTGCCGGATGCTGTGACATTGCGCTCTCTCCTTGGTCGATCACCTGGCGGCCGTTGACGGCCTGTCTGATAGGCAAGCGACGCCACCGGCATCGCTTCACTGAAGCTAGTAACTTAGCGCCAGCCAAAAAGGCTTGGCAACGGCCTCAAACGTAAGGGACATCGGTCATGTCTTCCAATTCGCCGTCCTGCCGGCTGCGGTAGCTACATACGTGGGCACCGATGTCATCGCTGACCGGGTCGCGCCGGCAGGGGCATATCTCCAGCGCGCGGGTCATGTCCCGCTGGCCCAGTCGCCAGCGCTCCATGATCGTGGCGTAGGAGAAGTCGATGTCCTTCTGGGCGGTTTCACGCTCGCGAACCGGCGCCAGCAATCGCACGATGTTGACCGGCGAACGGCGCGTCTGCTCCAGCAACTCCTGGATCTCGGGACGCTGCCGCGCTTCCTCGGTCAGGTGTCGGCCCAGCATCCTGATCGCCTGGCGCTGACGATTGAGCGCCTTGAGAAAGTGCAGGTTGTGGCCGGCACGGGTCGAATACTGGATGTCCTTCTCGCGGAGCATGGCGTCGGTGATGGTCTCGGGTACCGGCCCTTCGGGGCTCCACAGATCGACGACGTAGCAGTTGACCGCCATGTCGCTGCCCGGCCGCTCGTTCTCAACCACGTAATCCATGGGCGTGTTGGAGCACAGCCCGCCGTCCCAGTAGGCTTCGCCGTCGATCCACACCGGCGGAAAGCCGGGCGGCAAGGCGCCGCTGGCGAGGATGTGCTCGCTTCGCAGGGTGTCGTACTGGCTGTCGAAATAGCGCATCGAGCCCTTGGCGATATTCACCGTGCCGACGCTCAGCCGTGTGCCGTCATGCAAGTCGCGGGTGCCCAGACGCTCGAAGTCGACCAGCTCCTCCAGGGTCTCGCGCAGCGGCGCGATGTCGTAGAAGCTCGGCGGGACGCCCCAGATGTTATGGGTATAGGGAATCAGCCACGGCGGGCGCGGCCGGAAAAAGCCCGGCACGCCCGAGGTCAGCGCCATGAGCTTGGCGGCGCGCGCCTCGTAGCTTTCCAGCGCGGCGCCCCGGCTGTAGCCGGGTTGGGCGATGCGCGTCCAGAACGCTTTTAGCTGGGCAAGGCTGTCTTGACGGCGATTGCCGGCGATCAGCGCGCCGTTGATCGCGCCCACCGAGGTGCCCACCACCCAGTCCGGTTCGATGCCCGCTTCGTGAAGCGCCTGGTAGACGCCGGCCTGGTAGGCGCCCAACGCGCCGCCGCCCTGCAACACCAGGATATTCATGGCTCGTGGCATGTTGCCCCCTGACGAGACGGTAACGAATCGACCCCGTCGTTGGCGATAAGTGCCGTCATTGCGACGGCTCGACCTCTCACTCTAGGAAACAGAGTGCTGCATCGCAACATGCAGCGAGATCCCTGTAAGGGCAGCGCAGTTAAAAACGAGGTGACTTTGGCGCAGCGGAGCCCCTCCTATCTTGCGGCTCCCGCGTAGCCAGCTAGTCTTCCTCGTCGTCGGCCAGGTCGCGGCCGAAGGCGCGCCACTGGGCCAGCGTCATCACCTCGGTGGTTTCGGTCTGCAGATCGTGGGCGATCAGCAGTTCGCCGCGTTCGAGCTGACGCTTGAGCTCGGCCACCCAGCCGCGCATGCCCTCGCCGGTGTCGGTGGTATCGTAGCCCTGGCGGGTGACGTAGGTCTCGAGCAGCGCGTCCAGCGTCTCGCCCGGCAGCATGCGATACGGAACTTCGATGAATCGCTCGCCCATCAGCCTTGCTCCCATTCGTCGAGTCGTGCCAGGAAGGTCGCTTCGTCGAGCACCTCGACGCCCAGTTCCTCGGCCTTGGTCAGCTTGCTGCCGGCGGCCTCGCCGGCGACCACCGCGGCGGTCTTCTTCGAGACACTGCCGGCGACCTTGGCACCCAGCGCCTGCAAGCGGGCCTTGCCCTCGTCGCGGGTCAGGTTCTCCAGCGTGCCGGTGAGCACCCAGCTCTGGCCAGCCAATGGCTGCGGACGCTCGGCCACCGCCTCCTCGCGCCAGCTCAACCCGGCAGCGAGCAGTTGAGTAACCGTCTCGCGGTTGTGCGCCTCGCTGAAGAAGGCATGGATGTGCGCGGCGACGATCGGGCCGATATCCGCGACCGCCTCCAGCGCCGGTTGGTCGGCGTCCATCAACACCTGCAGGGTGCCGAAATGACGTGCCAGGTTGTTGGCGGTGGCCTCGCCGACCTCGCGGATGCCCAGCGCGTAGATGAAGCGCGGCAGCGTGGTGCGCTTGGCCCGCTCTAGGGCCCTGACCAGATTGTCGGCGGATTTCTCGCCCATCCGCGGCAGCTCGGCCAGGTCGCCGGCGCTGAGCGCGAACAGCTCGGCCGGTGTCTTGACCCAGCCGCGCTCGACCAGCGCATCGATCAACTTGTCGCCGAGCCCGTCGATATCCAGCGCCCGCCGGCTGGCGAAGTGCTTGAGCGCCTCCTTGCGCTGGGCCGCGCAGTAAAGCCCGGCCGGACAGCGGATCGCCACCTCGCCCTCGATCCGCTCGACCTCGGAGCCGCACACCGGGCAGTGATCGGGAAAGGCGATCTCGCGGGCGTCGTCGGGACGCTCGCCCACGACCACCTTCACCACCTGGGGAATCACGTCGCCGGCGCGGCGGATCACCACGGTGTCGCCGATCATCACCCCCAGCCGGGCGATCTCGTCCTGATTGTGCAACGAGGCGTTGGAGACCGTGACCCCGGCGACGGTGACCGGCTCGAGCCGCGCCACCGGAGTGATCGCCCCGGTACGCCCGACCTGGAACTCGACGTCGTTGAGGCGTGTGGCCTGTTCCTGGGCGGGAAACTTGAAGGCGATGGCCCAGCGCGGCGCGCGGGCGACGAAGCCCAGTTCGCGTTGCGCTCGCAGATCGTCGACCTTGAGCACCACCCCGTCGATATCGTAATCGAGCCGCTCGCGCTTCTCGCCCAGGGTCCGGCAATAGTGGAGCACGCCTGCGCCGCCCTTGACGACCGCAAGCTCCGGGCTGGTACGAAATCCCAGGTCGCGCAGACGCTTCATCTGTGCCGAGTGGGTGGCGGCCGCTTGGTCCTCGTCGATGCGCGCCGCCTGGTAAGCGCAGAATTCCAGCGGGCGTCGCGCGGTGATCCGCGAGTCCAACTGGCGCAGGCTGCCGGCGGCGGCGTTGCGCGGGTTGGCGAAGACCTTGCTGCCCTCCTCGCGGGCGCGCTGATTGAGCGCCTCGAAGCCGGAGTGGCTCATGTACACCTCGCCGCGCACCTCGAGCAGCTCGGGAATGTCCTTGCCACGCAGCCTGAGCGGGATCGAGCGCAGCGTACGCAGGTTGCTGGTGATGCCCTCGCCGGTGCGTCCGTCGCCGCGCGTGGCGCCGCTGACGAACCGCCCCTGCTCGTAGACCAGCGACACCGCCAGGCCGTCCAGCTTGGGTTCGCAGCAGAATGCCAGATCGTCGTCGCTACGCTCCAGGCGATCATTGAGGCGCTTGGCGAAGGCTACGATCTCGTCCTCGTCGAAGGCGTTGTCCAGCGACAGCATGGGCACCGCGTGCTCGACCGCGGCGAAGCCTTCCGCCGGCGAGGCGCCGACCCGTTGGGTCGGCGAATCCGGCGTCACCAGTTCCGGGTGGGCCTGTTCGATCTCCTGCAGGCGCCGCAAACGCCGATCGTAATCGGCATCGGTGAGTTCCGGATCGTCGAGAACGTAGTAGCGATAGTTGGCGTCGTCGAGCTCACTGCGCAGGCGGTTGATTTCGTCGAGCAATTGGGGATCGGTCTGACTCATGACAGGCGCGGTCTCGGTGCGGCAAAAATCAGAGTGTAAGTGGCGTGCGGCCTGGGGAAAAGCGAGCCCGACAGAGCCGGCAGCGAAAGCATGGCAAACCAGCTACGTAAAAAAAGAGCCCCGTCAGGGGCTCGCAGAAGGGAGAGACAGTATCTCAGTTGGCGTGAGAGCGGTGCAGCCGGTAGCGGCGCTCGAATTCCTGAACCCGCTGGCGGGCGAACTCGACGGTCTGCGCAGTCATCACGCTGCGATTCTCGTCCTTCAACTCACCGCCCAGGTTACGCACGATCACCATCGCCGTCTCGACCATCGCCTCGAAGGCGGCCGCCGAATCACGTGCGCCCGGCAGCGGCATCAGGAAGGTCACGCCCGGCGTGCTGAAGTCGTCCATGGTGTCGAGGTCGAAGGTACCCGGCTTGACCACATCGACCATCGCGAACTGCAACTCGCTCTCGCTGTCCTCGGTCTCGTAGCGCAGGAAGATGCCCATCTCGCTATAGCGCAGGCCGCAGGCGAGCATCAGGTTGAGCAGGGCGGTACCGGCAAACCCCTCCTCGTTACGCGACATGACGCTGATCACGACGATCTCGTCGGAATGCGCCAGCGTCTCGCGGGCACGCTGTGCACTGACGTGATGACGCTGGGCCTTCTCGACCACCGGATGCGCCGTCACGACGTCGTCACGCGGCGCTTCCTCGCCAGGCATGCTGCGGCTGGCGACGGCCTCGCGTTCAGCCTCGTAGCCGTCATCCTCGGCCTCGCGGGCCGTTGCGCCCACCGGCTCCAGGCGCTGGTCGGCGAAGCGCGGGAAGGCAAATTCATGGGTTTCTTCGCGCAGCTCGTCGCTCCGCGGCTCGGCATGCGTACCTTCGCCGCCCAGGGTCGGCTCATGATGCTCGTCATGCAGCGTGGGCGCGGCCTCGTGACGCTGAAACGCCGAGGTCATGCGCTGCATCGACTGCGAGACGCGCTGACCGCCGGAGCGCAGCGCGGCAGCCATGCCCGATTTGCCACGCGTGCTGTCGGTATCGGTCGGCAGCTCGTCGCGCGCCGCCGTCTCGTCGACGGTGCGACGTGGCTGAGCGTTGTCGGTGGCTTTCGCCGCCCCCACATTCATGCTCGGCTCGCGCCGTGATGCCGGTGCGCCATTCTCGACAGCGGGCGCTGGCTCGTCTGCGTATCGACCCGCTTCCGGGTACGCCTGCTGGTGCTGGTCTTCCCTACGCGCCGTGCTTTCGTCCGGCTCGCCGGAGCGGCTCATCCGCGCAAAGACCTTGGAGGGCCCGGGATGTTCCTGGCGCTGTAACTTGGGCTTCGGCTCGACCGTGGTCTGCGCAGCCGGCCTGACGACCCTTGCCCCGCCGTTGGGCAGCTCCCAATTGATTTCGGCCCGACGCGCCGCCTCATCGGGGTCGAGCGCCTCACCGCTTTCTTCACTCGCACCGCTCGGCACCTCGTCGAGGCGAGGGACTTTACGCTGGCGCTGCAGGCGACGCACACCGTCGACGACGATGATTGCTACCAATACCAGCCCGAGGATGATCAACCACTCTCTTAGTTCCATGGGTCGTCTTGCCTGTTTGCTAAGGCGCCATGCCTGATGTCCAGTTCGTCACTAGCATAGCGCGATTGCTAAAAAAAAGGCCACTTTATTTAGAAAGTCAACTCTTTCCTCAGCCCAGTGCAACCGCCCTTCAATTCTGCCTGTTTATCGTTGGTCTTTTGCGTTGTTAATGCATTGCGGCATTGACTGCAAGTTTTTCATGCATCGGCAAGCTCTGCGGCCTCCTCGACACCCACCGAAACCAGACGCGACACGCCCGGCTCCTGCATGGTCACGCCCATTAATCGCTCGGCAGCCTCCATGGCGATCTTGTTGTGGGTAATGTAGATGAATTGAACCGATTCGGACATATCCTTAACCAGCTTCGCGTAGCGCCCCACATTAGCATCATCGAGTGGAGCATCGACTTCGTCGAGCATGCAGAAAGGCGCCGGATTGAGCTGGAAGATGGCGAACACCAGCGACAATGCGGTCAATGCCTTTTCGCCCCCCGAGAGCAGATGAATGGTGCTGTTCTTCTTGCCCGGCGGACGCGCCATGATGGCGACTCCGGTCTCCAGCATATCCTCGCCGGTCAGCGTCAGCCAGGCCGCACCGCCACCGAAAACCCGCGGAAATAGCTGGCCGAACCCCTCGTTGACCCGCTCGAAAGTTTCCTTGAATCGGGTCCGCGTTTCCTGATCGATCTTGCGAATCGCCCGGTCGAGGGTCTCGAGCGCTTCACTCAACTCGGCATGTTGACCCTCAAGATAGTCCCTGCGTTCCGCTTGCTGGTCATATTCTTCGATCGCCGCCAGGTTGATCGCCCCCAGCCGGCGCACCTTGTCGGTGGCCTCCTCGAGACGCGCCTGCCAGGCCGACTCGGTGGCCTCGGGGTCGAGCGTCTCGGCCAGCGCATGCGCGTCCGCATCAGCGTAGCCCAGTTCGACGAGCGCCTCGTCCTGGGCGTCGGCCTTGAGCTTGAGCGCCTGCACCTGCATGCGCCCCTCTTCCAACTGATGGCGGATGCCCTCGAGATTGCGCTCGTGCTGCTGGCGCGTCGCCTCGGTCTCGCGCAGCCGCTCGCCGAGCTGCTGCGCCTCGTCGCGGCAAGCGTTGAGGGCTTGCTCTTCGCGCGCGCGCCGGTCGAGAAGTTCGTCGAGCTGCTCGCGCTCCTCGGCCTCGGGCTCGCGCAGCGTCTCGCGGCTGGCCTCGAGCTCGCCGCACTTGTCCTCGAGCCGGGCGCGCGTCTCGGCGCTGCGCGTGCGTTGCTCGGCCAGCCCGGCACGCTCGGTGGTCAGCCGCTGATGCTCCAGCGCCAGTTGCTGCGAGCGCTCCTGCAGCGGCCGCAGCCGGGCACGCTGGGCGGCGAGCGCCTCCCGGGCGTCGCGGCGCTGACGCTCCAGGGTCTCGCGGCGCTGGCTGCTGTCCTCGAGTTCGCTCATCGCCGCCTGCCAATGCTCGCGGGCCTCTTCGAGTTCGAGCGCCCGAGTCTCGCGCTGCTCCTGCAGGTTGGCCATGTCCTCGTCGAGTTCTCGTGCACGGGCGTCGACGTGTTCGAGCCGCGAAGCGAGGTTGCCTTCGGCGAGTGCCGCCTGCTGACGCCGCTGGGCGAGATCGCGCTCGGCGACGCGGGCCTCTTCCAGAACCCGTTCATGCTCGGCGTCGCGCGTCTGGAGTTCGCCGAGCCGCTGCTCGCACTCGGCGAGCCGCGCTTCCAGCCTTTCCAGCTCGAGACTGGCCGCGTCGCGGCGACGCTGCTGGGCGAGCACGCCGTCGCCGCCGTCGGCGACACCCAGATAGCGCGCCCAGCCGTCCCCCAGCCACAGCCCATCGGCGCTGAGCACGCTCTCGCCCGGGGCCAGCGACGCGCGCAGCGCCCAGGCCTCGCCGGCATCCCCGGCACAGCGAATCCGCGCCAGCATCACCGCGGCGGCCCCGGCGCCCTCGACATGGGCGGCCAGGGTGCCGGCGACGGCCGCCGGATCATTCGCGACACCCTCGACCAGCGCCAGCTCGCCGCTTGGGGGAGCGCTGCCGAGTGCCTGGCGTGGCAGTTCCGGCAGCAGGCGCGCATTGAGCCAAGACGCCAGCACCCAGGACACCACACGTTCCCAGCCGTCGGCGACACGCAGCCCTTCGGCCAGTCGCGGGGCCTCGGCCAGGCCGCGCTCGACGAGCCAGGTATCCAGCGCGGCGTCCTGATCGTCGAGGCTGGCGGCGATCAGCGCCTCCAGCGAGGCCAGCTCGCCCTGTAGCTGGCTGCGCCGTTGGCGGTCCTCCTCGCGGGCGGCCTCCTGCTCGCGCAGCGCCTCGCGATCGGCGTCGCGGGCGGCCTGGGTCGCGTCGCGGCGGGTCTCCAGTGCCTCGAGCTCGAGATCGATCTCGGCAAGCTGCTCGTTGAGCGTCTCGCAACGTTCGCGCAGTTCCCGCTGATCGGGCAGTTCGTCGCGCTGCTGGCGGCGCCGCTGAAAGTCGCCGCCCAGCGCTTCCAGGCCCCGCTCGAGATTGCGCACCCGGTCCTGGGCACGCTCGGCGTCGTGGGACGCCTGACGATCCGCCTCGTTGAAACGCTCCCAGCGCTGCTGAGCCTCCTGGTAGCTCGCTTCGGCCTCGTCGAGACTCGCTTCGAGTTCGGCCAGCGACTCGGCGGTCTCTTCCTGCTCGGGGCCCAGGGTTTCCAGGCGCTCATCGAGCCGCGTCAGACGCTCGGCATCGACCTCGCCGAGTTCGTCGAGCTCACCGAGTTCGCGCCGCGCGGATTCGAGCTCGCGGGCCAGCTGCTGTTCCTGGTGCCGGGCGTGTTCGAGGCGTTGCTCGAGCCGGGCGATCGCCGCGCCGGTCTCGTAGAAGCGCGCCTGATGCGCCTCGAGCTGCTCGGCCAGGCGGTCGTGCTCCTGGCGTGACTCCTCGAGCCGGCTCTCGCACTGGCGCTGGCCGAGGATTTCGCGCTCGACCTGAATCTCCAGTTCGCGCACGCGGTTTTCCTGCTCGCCCTGCTGGACGCGCAACGCGCGGGCGCGCAACAGCGCCAGCTCGCCCTTGAGGCGATGCTCCTGCTGCTTGAGCGTCTGATAGCGCCGCGCCGCCTCGGCCTGGCGCTTGAGGCGCTCGAGCTGCTTGTCGAGCTCCTCGCGAATGTCGTCGAGGCGCTCGAGGTTCTCCTTGGTGCGGCGCATGCGGTTCTCGGTCTCGCGGCGCCGCTCCTTGTACTTGGAGATGCCGGCGGCTTCCTCCAGCGTCGAACGCAGCTCCTCGGGGCGCGCCTCGATCAGCCGCGAGATCATGCCCTGGCCGATGATCGCGTAGGAGCGCGGCCCCAGCCCGGTACCCATGAACAGATCGGCGATGTCGCGGCGCCGGCACTTCTGGCCGTTGAAGAAGTAGCTCGACTGGCTGTCGCGGGTGACCACGCGCTTGACGCCGATCTCGGCGTACTGGGCGTAGGGCCCGCCCATGCTGCCGTCGCGGTTGTCGAACAACAGCTCGATGGAGGCCTGGCCCACCGGCTTGCGCCCGGTGGAGCCGTTGAAGATCACGTCGGTCATCGACTCGCCGCGCAGCGTCTTGGCCGAGGATTCGCCCATCACCCAGCGCACCGCGTCGATGACGTTGGACTTGCCGCAGCCGTTGGGCCCGACGATCGCCGTCATGCTGCTGTCGAACGGCACGGTCACCGGGTCGACGAACGACTTGAAGCCGGCCAACTTGATCGATTTGAGACGCATGCGAGTGTGGGTTTTCCTCGACGCCAACGGGTCAACCGGGTGAGTCTACCGAACTGCCGGGCCGCGCCCAAGCGGTGATTCAACGCCCGCCGTCGGCGGTTCGTTTGCCCGCCCCGTCGGGCTTGCTATGATGCGCATTGCCGTGGACGCAGGGTCCTACCTTCAGGGCTCTGGCTTCGCCCCGGTGGCATCGCACTCGAGGGAGATGGTCATGCAGCACGCCACACCGCACTATCTGCAACGCCAGCCCAACCTGCCGCTCAACGACGGCGCTTGGGAGGCGGTCGACGCGACCGACCTGGTCGAGATTCCACTGCTTGGACAGGTCGCCGCCGGCCTGCCGATCGAAGCCTGCCCCGATGCCAGCACGGTGTCGATTCCCTCGCGCATGGTGCGCCGCAACACCTACGCCCTGCGAGTGCGCGGCAACTCGATGATCGACTGCAATATCTTCGATGGCGACGTGATCATCATCGAGCGTCAGGAGAGCGCCGAGAACGGCGAAACCGCCGTGGTGATGATCAACAATCAGGAAGTCACCCTGAAGAAGCTCTATATCGACAAGTCGGGGGTTCGCCTGCAGCCGGCCAACGCCAGCATGCCGCCGATCTATTTGAAGAACGACGACGTCCAGGTGCTCGGCCTGGTGATGGGCGTGATGCGTCAGCCCAGCATCGCGGCCTGATGCGCTATTCGATTCCGCGTCTCGGCCAGGGCGAAATCCACCAGGCCGAGATCGAAATCGAGCGCAGCCGGTTCATCGCCTGGCTCTGCCACGCTCCCGGGGTCGCCGACTTCGACGCCCTGCTGGCGCTGGCTCGCAGCCGCTACCCCGATGCCAGCCACCACTGCAGCGCCTTCGTAGCCGGCCCGCCCGGCGAGCAGACGGCGATCGGCTTCTCGGACGACGGCGAGCCCGGCGGCACCGCCGGGCGACCGATGTTCCAGGTGCTCGACGGCAGCGGACTGGGCCAGATCGGCTGCGTGGTGACGCGCTACTTCGGCGGCACCAAGCTGGGCACCGGCGGGCTGGTGCGCGCCTACTCGCAGGCGGTGCAGACGGCGCTCGCCAGCCTGCCGCTCACGGACTTCACCGAGCGATGCACCCGGCGCCTCAAGGTCGACTTCGCCGGCGAGGCCGAGGCCCGCGCCTGGCTGACCAGCCATGACATCCCCGTCGAGGCCGCCGACTACGCCGGCGACGGCGTCACGCTCAGCGTCGGCTGGCCGAGCGACAAGCCCCTCGAGCTGACGGCGCTCGAAGCCCGGCTCAAGGGCCGCGTCGCCCTTCTGGAAGCGTAATCACCGCCGCTTTATGGTCGGGAGTCTAGCCCTGGCTGATACAATACCCGGCTGAATGGCTGCTCCATGCATCACACCAGGGTTGGGCTTTCTTGTGGTTGATCTACTTCATCGAGGGCGTCTGGGCTTGGCGCCCATGGAAGGCGTCATCGATGCCGTGACCCGCGACCTGTTGACGCGAGACGAAGGCCTCGACTGGACGGTGACCGAGTTCGTGCGTGTGGTCGATGCACGACTGCCGCCGCGGGTATTCTACAAGCACTGCCCCGAACTCCACCCCGAGCAGCGACAGGCGCATCACCAGGACGCGGTGGCGACGCCGAGCGGTGTGCCGGTGCACCTGCAACTGCTGGGGTCCGACCCCGAGGCACTGGCGGCCAACGCCCGCCAGGCGTTGCGCCTGGGCGCCATCGGCCTGGACCTCAATTTCGGCTGCCCGGCCAAGACCGTCAATCGCCACGATGGCGGTGCCTCGCTGCTGCGCGATCCCCGGCGGGTCTACCGGGTCGTGTCGGCGGTGGCCGAGGCGGTCGGCGAGCAGATACCGGTGACCGCCAAGATTCGTCTGGGCTTCGCCGATCGGCGCCTGGCGCTGGCCTGCGCCCAGGCCGCCGAGGACGGCGGCGCCCGCCACCTGGTGGTCCACGCACGGACCCGCAACGAGGGCTATCGCCCTCCGGCGCATTGGGAATGGATCGCGCGCATCCGTCATTGCCTGACGATTCCGGTGATCGCCAACGGCGACATCTGGACGCTCGCCGATTACTGGAAGGCGCGCAGTCTGTCGGGGTGCGAGGACGTGATGCTCGGCCGTGCGGTGCTCGCCGATCCGGCGTTGCCGGCGCGTATTCGCCACTGGCAACGCACCGGCGAGCAACTGCCGGCGACGGGTTGGCAGCGCCGCGCGGACATTCTCGACGCGTATGCCCAGCGCCAGCGCAAGGAGCTACCCGAGAAGGTGGTGGTGTCGCTGCTGAAGCAGTGGCTCAACCAGATGCGCGGCCGCGACAGCGAAGCCGCCCGGCGTTTCCAGGCGCTGCGTCGCGAGACGCGCCTGGCACCGTTCCTCGCCGGCCTGCACGCCGCCCCCGAAACCCCGCCGGCAGCGATGCCGGCGTTCGTCGACTGAACGGCCCGGCGAGCTGACGAGCAAAAAAAGAGGCGCACTGCTTGGCAGTGCGCCTCGAAACGACCGCTCGGGGTCGCGACGCTCGTCGACGACCCTTGAAGCTGCCAAGGAAACCCCTGAAGGAAACGCCTCGAAAAGCTCTGGCAAGCGATCCAAAAAACGTCCTACGAACGAAAATCCGCCCTCCCTTGATGGGGAGAGCGGATCGGAATCTGGCGCGCCCGGGAGGATTCGAACCTCCGACCACCTGATTCGTAGTCAGGTACTCTATCCAGCTGAGCTACGGGCGCTAAACGGTGCGATGCTGTACAACTCTTTCGTCTGCAATACTCGCCTGCAGTACGATTCACGCTGGCTGAATCGAACTCGCCGATTCGCTGCCGAACGCAACATAGACGCGAAGAAAAGAGCGTCTATCGGCGGGAAGATGGCGCGCCCGGGAGGATTCGAACCTCCGACCACCTGATTCGTAGTCAGGTACTCTATCCAGCTGAGCTACGGGCGCATCTTAGATGCATCTTCACGATCGTGTCGAGGGCGCATTCAAGCTCTTGAATGGCGGAGAGGGAGGGATTCGAACCCTCGATAGGGGTATAAGCCCTATACTCCCTTAGCAGGGGAGCGCCTTCAGCCACTCGGCCACCTCTCCCTCATCAACACGGCGCGTATGTTACCGTTTCTGTTGAATCTTGTCCACCCTTGCCAGGGTCTTTTTCGGCGGACGGTCGGCCTCGTACCGGGTGATCAACGCTCCCAAACGCCCCGGACCGGGCTTACAGGCATGGGGATCGACCCATCAAATCGCTTGAAAGGCGTTCCCAGACACGTTTGACCCTTACTCGCTGCTGTCGTTACCGGTCTGCTCACGCTGGATGCGCTGGTAAATCTCTTCGCGGTGGACGGCGACGTCCCTGGGCGCGTTTACACCGATACGGACCTGATTACCTTTGACACCCAAAACCGTGACGGTAATCTCATCGCCGATCATTAAGGTCTCGCCGACTCGGCGGGTCAGGATGAGCATGACTGATCTCCTTTCAGACGTTCTTCCAACGGGATGCGCGCGATTTTACAGCCAATAAAAGGCATGGCGCACGATTATGCGCCATACGCTTGTCTGAGCCAAATTCAGCGTGCCATGAAACCCTATCGCCACGTTGAATGAAAGCCGCGCGACCCGTTTGCGTTTCCTTACACCCTACTAGCGTAGAACGCATGGCACATTCTGCCCGCTTCACTCGCTTTCGATGTCGTCCTTGTCCAGACCGAACGCCTTGTGCAGTGCACGCACCGCGAGTTCCATGTGCTTTTCGTCGATCACTACGGAAATCTTGATCTCGGACGTGGAAACCATGCGGATATTGATGTTTTCGTCGGACAGCGCGCGGAACATCTTCGAAGCGACACCGGCATGGGAACGCATGCCGACACCGACCAGCGATACCTTGGCGATATTGTCGTCGCCGCGCAGCTCGCCGCCACCCAGCGCCGGGATGACGTCGTCCTGCAGGATGCGCTGGGTCTGCTTGAAGTCGCCCTTGGCCACGGTGAAGGTGAAGTCGGTGTAATCGCCGGCCGGGGCCACGTTCTGCACGATCATGTCGACTTCGATGTTGGCGTCGGCGATCGGCCCCAGAATGCGCGAGGCGACACCCGGCACATCCGGCGTGTTGAGCAGGGTCAGCTTGGCTTCGTTGGCGGTAAAGGCGATACCGGAGATCAGCGGCTCTTCCATGGAATCCTCTTCTTCATCTGAATCAGCGACGATCAGGGTGCCGGCGCCCTCCTCGAAACTCGAGAGCACGCGCAGCGGGACGTTGTACTTGCCGGCGAACTCGACGGCACGAATCTGCAGGACCTTGGAGCCCAGGCTGGCCAGCTCGAGCATCTCCTCGACGGTGATCGACTCCAGGCGGCGCGCCTTGGAGCAGACCCGCGGGTCGGTGGTGTAGACACCGTCGACGTCGGTGTAGATCTGGCATTCGTCGGCCTTGAGCGCCGCCGCCAGGGCGACCCCGGTGGTGTCCGAGCCACCGCGGCCCAGGGTGGTGATATTGCCCTCTTCGTCGACCCCCTGAAAGCCGGCAACCACCACCACCTGGCCCTCGTCGAGATCCTGGCGCAGCTCATCGGTCTCGATGCGCTGGATGCGCGCCTTGGTGTGCGCACTGTCGGTCTGGATGCCCACCTGGCCGCCGGTGTAGGAGGTCGCCGGCACGCCCAGCTTGTGCAGGGCCATGGCCAGCAGCGAACTGGTGACCTGCTCGCCGGTGGACACCAACATATCCATCTCGCGCGGCGTCGGCTCGTCGTTGATCTGGCCGGCGAGTTCGATCAGCCGGTTGGTCTCGCCACTCATCGCCGAGACCACGACCACGACCTGATGGCCGTCGTCGCGGTAGCGTTTGACTTTATCGGCGACGGCCTTGATGCGCTCGACCGAGCCCACCGAGGTGCCACCAAACTTCTGTACGTATAGCGCCATAGGTTGTCTATCCGTGAAGTGTGTTGAGTGAATGCGTCGTGAGTTCCAGATATCTACAAGGGCCCATCAGGACCATAAGCAGGAACCTATAAACAGGAACCTATAAGAAAGGGCCGGACGATGTTCGTTACGGCCCAGCGATGGATGATTCTAGCCCAGTTGGCCTGCCAGCCAATCCGGAACGCTGGCGAGTGCCTGCGGGAGCGCCGCGGCATCGCTGCCGCCGGCTTGGGCCATGTCGGCGCGACCACCGCCCTTGCCGCCGACCTGTGCGGCGACATGGTTGACCAGCTCGCCGGCCCTGACGCGGCCGGTGAGGTCGTCGGTGACCCCGGCGATCAAGCTGACCTTGCCGCCATCGGCGGCGCCCAGCACCAGCACGCCCGAGCCCAGCTTGTTCTTGAGCTGATCCATCAAGCCGCGCAGCTCCTTGCCGGAGACGCCCTCGACCTGCTTGGCCAGCACCCGGACACCGGCGACTTCGCGCGCCTCGCCGAGCATGTCGCTGCTCGCCGCGCTGGCCAGCTTGGCCTTGAGCCGCTCGAGTTCCTTCTCGAGGGTGCGATTGCGCTCGAGCAGGGTCTCGACGCGCTCCTCGAGCTGTTCCGGCTTGGCCTTGATGCGTTCTGCAAGGCGCGTGACACGGGCTTCCTGCTCGCGGAAATAGGCCAGCGCACCCTCGCCGGTGACCGCCTCGATACGCCGCACACCGGCGGCGATGCCGGTTTCGGCCAGCACGTGGAAGGCCCCGATGTCACCGCTACGAGCCACGTGGGTACCCCCGCACAGCTCGATGGAAAAATCGTCGGCGCCGATGGTCAGCACGCGCACGTTGTCACTGTACTTGGCCTCGAACAGCGCCGCCGCGCCCTTGGCCTTGGCCTCGTCGAGGGTCATCTGCTGGATGCGCGTGTCGGCGTTGGCCAGCACCTGGCGGTTGACGATCGCCTCGACCTCGGCGAGCTGCTCCGCGCTCATCGCCTCGAAGTGGCTGAAATCGAAGCGCAGCCGCTCGGCGCTGACCAGCGAGCCCTTCTGCTGGACGTGCTCGCCGAGCACCTGCCTGAGCGCCTTGTGCAGCAGGTGGGTCGCCGAGTGGTTGCGCATGATCGCCGCGCGCAACGAGGCGTCGACCCTGGGCGCAACCGCGGAACCCACCGTCAGGCGCCCTTCCGTCAGCACCCCGTGGTGCAGATGATGGCCGCCCTGCTTCTGGGTGTCGCGGACCTCGAAGCGGATACCGTCGGCCTCGAGATAGCCGCTGTCGCCGATCTGACCGCCGGATTCGCCATAGAACGGGGTCCGGTCGAGCACCACCACCCCGCTCTGGCCCGCCTCCAGCGCGGCCAGCGCGTTGCCCGACTCGTCGACCAGCGCGGTGACCCGCGCCTCGTCCTCGAGCCGCTCGTAGCCGGTGAAGGCGGTCTCGCCCTCGACCTCGATCGCCGCGCTGTAATCCGCGCCGAACTGGCTGGCCGCCCGGGCGCGCTCGCGCTGCGCCTCGAGCTCGCGCTGGAAGCCGGCCTCGTCGAGGGTCACGCCGCGCTCGCGACAGATGTCGGCGGTCAGGTCATAGGGGAAGCCGTAGGTGTCGTAGAGCTTGAATACCGTCTCGCCGGACAGCGTGTCGCCGCTTAGTTCAGCGAGTGCCGCCTCGAGCAGGCCCATGCCATGGTCCAGCGTGCGGGCGAACTGTTCTTCCTCCTTGAGCAGGACCTTCTCGATGCGTCCCCGCGCCTGGCGCAGTTCCGGGTAGGCCTCGCCCATCTCGGCGTCCAACGCGGCGACCAGCTTGTGGAAGAACGCCTCGCGGGCGCCCAGCTTGTGGCCGTGGCGAATGGCGCGACGGATGATCCGGCGCAGCACATAGCCGCGCCCTTCATTGGAGGGCAGCACATCGTCGACGATCAGGAACGCGCAGGAGCGGATATGGTCGGCGATGACGCGCAGCGACGGTGCCTCGAGATCGGCGTGACCGATGATCTCGCCGGCGGCCTTGAGCAGGTTCTCGAACAGGTCGATCTGGTAGTTGGAATGCACGCCCTGAAGCACCGCGGCGACCCGCTCGAGCCCCATGCCGGTATCGATCGACGGTTTGGGCAGCGGATTCAGGTTGCCGGCGGCGTCGCGATCGAACTGCATGAACACCAGATTCCAGATCTCGATGTAGCGATCGCCGTCTTCTTCGGGGCTGCCCGGCGGCCCGCCCCAGACCTCGGGGCCGTGATCGAAGAAGATCTCCGAGGAGGGTCCGCAGGGGCCGGTATCGCCCATCTGCCAGAAGTTGTCCTCGTCGAGCTTGGAGAAGCGCTGCGGGTCGATGCCGATTTCGTCTTTCCAGATCCTTTCGGCTTCGTCGTCGCTGACGTGAACGGTGACCCACAGCTTGTCGGCGGGCAGCCCCAGCCGCTCGGTCAGAAACGACCAGGCGAAGCGGATGGCGTCGCGCTTGAAGTAGTCGCCGAAGCTGAAGTTGCCGAGCATCTCGAAGAAGGTGTGATGACGCGCGGTATAGCCGACGTTGTCCAGGTCGTTGTGCTTGCCGCCGGCGCGCACGCAGCGCTGGGCCGAGGTCGCGCGCACGTAGGGCCGCGGGTCGCGTCCCAGGAAGACATCCTTGAACGGGACCATGCCGGCGTTGGTGAACAGCAGGGTGGGATCGTTGTGCGGCACCAGCGAGCTCGACGGCACGATGGTATGCCCCTGCTCCTCGAAGAAGGTCAGAAAGGCCTGTCTGATATCTGCACTTTTCATGGCAAACCCGTGGCAATGTGATTGGGGCGCTGCGGGACACGACCGACCGTCATTCGTGCAACTGGCTTAGGAACGTGGTCTTCGCAAAACGTCGTGGCGGCGTGTTGAAAATGGCGGGAAAGTGACGTCCCGAGCCGTCGCAAGCAGCCGTCGCAAGCGCACTAGTATAACGCGTTCAGCGCGGGACTAAAGGGAGGGGCCCTGAGGGGAAGGCTTGGAAGAAGGCCGCAGAGGGTGCCAAAGCCGCCAACGCGGCGGGGCCAAGGTGCAACTTCGCCAAGGCGCACCGCGAAGAGCTTCAGCGACGGTGATCGGCGAAGTGGCCAGCCATCACGCAGGCCCGAAGGATCGGCGCCGGCGCCTTAATCCGGCGCATCCCAGGCATGCGCCAGCGCGTATTTCATCTGCTCGAAGTCGAAGCCGCGCCCGGCCAGGAAACGTTCGCGCCGGGCCCGCTCGCGCGGCGTAGCGCCGGGCCCGTCGAAGCGCTTGGCCAGCGCCTCGCAGGCCAGCGCGCGCCAGTCCGTCTCGCCCTGCGCTTCGTCGAGCGCCACACGGGCCAGCTCACGTTCGATGCCACGCTCGTGGAGCCCGGCGCGCACCTTCATCGGCCCCTGGCCACGAACCAGACGCGAGCGCACGAAGCTTTCGGCGAACCGCGCGTCGGACTGCAACCCTTCGGCCTCGAGCGCGTCCAGCGTCTGCTGGATGCTTTCGGCAGCGTGATTCTTGGCAGCGAGCCGCCCCGCCAGTTCGGCCCGCGAGTATTCGCGGCGCGCCAACAGGCGAACGGCGTCGTCACGGGGTGTGGACTCCCCACCCGGCGCGGCACACATGATTCGGCGCTCCTCCTCGCTGCGCATTCGTCACACTTGTCGGATCAAAGCAGGTCGTCCTGCTCCTCGCCGGCCGCCTCGGCCTGCGGCGCCTCGGGCTCTTCCTTGGGCTTGCCGTCGGTGATGTTCAGCAACTGCGCGCGAATCTGACTCTCGATCTCTTCCATGACCGCAGGGTTGTCCTCGAGATACTGCGCGGCGTTAGCCTTGCCCTGGCCGATCTTGTTGCCCTGGTAGCTGTACCAGGCGCCGGCCTTGTCGACCAGCTTGCACTGCACGCCCAGATCGACCACCTCGCCGGCATGGTAGATGCCCTTGCCGTAGAGGATCTGGAACTCGGCCTGGCGGAACGGCGGCGACACCTTGTTCTTGACCACCTTGACGCGGGTCTCGTTGCCGGTCACCTCGTCGCCCTGCTTGACCGAGCCGGTGCGGCGGATATCCAGACGCACGCTGGAGTAGAACTTCAGCGCGTTGCCGCCGGTGGTGGTTTCGGGGCTGCCGAACATCACGCCGATCTTCATGCGGATCTGGTTGATGAACACCACCATGCAGTTGGCGTTCTTGATGTTGCCGGTGATCTTGCGCAGCGCCTGGGACATCAGGCGCGCCTGCAGACCGACGTGGGAATCGCCCATCTCGCCCTCGATCTCGGCGCGCGGCGTGAGTGCCGCCACCGAGTCGATGACGATCACGTCGACCCCGCCGGAGCGCACCAGCATGTCGCAGATCTCCAGGGCCTGCTCGCCGTTGTCCGGCTGCGAGACCAGCAGATCGTCGAGGTTGACGCCGAGCTTCTCGGCGTAGCTGGGGTCCAGCGCATGCTCGGCATCGACGAACGCACAGGTCTTGCCCTGCTTCTGCGCCTGGGCGATCACCGACAGCGTCAACGTGGTCTTGCCCGACGACTCGGGACCGAAGATCTCGACGACCCGGCCCAGCGGCAGGCCGCCGATGCCCAGCGCGATGTCCAGGCCCAGCGAGCCGGTAGATACCGACGGCATGGTCACCCGTGGCGTGTCGCCCAGGCGCATCACGGTGCCCTTGCCGAATTGCCGCTCGATCTGCGACAGCGCTGCGTTGAGTGCCTTGGAACGGTTATCGTCCTGTGCCATGAATGTCTCCTGATAGCACGTGTAGGTTGGCGCGACACCCGGTTCTGGGCTCGCATCGCCAGCATCGTCTGGCCTTATCCAATCACTGTATAGCTAGACAGTATTATGACGAAAAAATCGCCACTCGCCTACTCCTGGCGAGGATAAAATCCATCTTCTCGAGAACCATTCACGGCGCTTCCAGCCAGCGGACCAATCCTTCGAGAGCCACGCGTACCGCCTGCTCGCGAACCGCCCGGCGGTCGCCGTCGAAGCGCCGGCATTCGGCCTGCTGCGCAAGGGCGCTTCCCCAGGCGAACCAGACCGTTCCCACCGGCTTCTCCGCGCTGCCGCCGCCGGGCCCGGCGACGCCGCTGATGGCCACGCCGACATCGGCCCCGCTCTCGCGACAGGCCCCGGCGACCATCGCCTCGACCGTCTCGCGGCTCACCGCACCGTGAGCCTCGAGGATCGCTTCCGCCACGCCCAGCAAGCGGGTCTTGGCGGCGTTGGAATAGGTCACATAGCCGGTCTCGAAATAGCCGGAGCTCCCGGCAATATCGGTAATCGCGCTGGCCACGCCGCCACCGGTGCAGGACTCGGCGGCGGTCACCGACAGGCAATGCGCCAGGCAGGCATGCTGCAGGCGCTCGCTGAGCGTCTGCAGTTCGGCCTCGTTTGCTGTATCGCTCCGGGTCACACGGTTTTCCTCGTCGCTCAAGGACAGCTTCCCTGCAGCTTAACAGAAGCCCCGCGCTCCGTGGGCTCAGTGCCCGGTCGACTCCTGCGCCTTGTGCGCTGCGTCGAGCACCTGTCGACAGCCGGGGCCGGCTCCCTCCCCAAGCCCCGGTTCCACCCAGGGCAGAATGGCCAGCGGAGGCGCCGCCAGCGCCCCAAGGACAGACAGCACTCCGCGCACGATCAGTTCACGGGAGACCACATCCACTTGCGGGTTGGTGATGGTGCCCTGCAACCTGACCGGCGAGTCGGAGGCCGGCAGACTGGGGTCCTTGGGGTGCGCCTCGAAGACCAGATCGAATCGCTCATGATCCAGGTCGATCTCCCCGCCGCCGGTGATGTTCGAGTCGGCGGTGCTGAGGAAGAACTGCTCGACCGCGGCAACGCCGCTATCCGCATCCAGCCGGGTGTAGGCACAACGCATGGGCACCTTGTCGGCATCATACAGCGCAGCCATGAGCGCTTCGCTGACATCGAGGCCCAGCGCCTCTACCAGCAGCATGTCCAGGCGGCCTCCGGACAGCGCCAGTTCCAACCGGCCATTCAGGCTGGCCATCAGCTCGTCCATCAAGCCGCCGGCGAAGCGGACCCGTCCCTGCCCCCCCAGGGTTCCGGCGGAATCCTCGGCGATCTCGGGTGCCCCGGCACGCCGCAGAATAGGCTTGAGATTGACCTGGCGAGCCGACAGGTCCAGGTCGCCATCCAGCGCCTGGCCATGGGCATCCATTCGCACATGCGCGACGACGATGCCGCCACCGACCCCCATACGCAGCGGATCGAGCGTCAGCACGCCGCGCTCCAGGGTCATATCCAGCGATACATCGGACAGCGGGACGTACTCGGAAGCGACACTGCCCGCACTGTAGCGAACCTTGGCGTCCATCCTGCGCAGCCCTTGAAGATCCCATTCACGATCGGAGAACAGCCCCTGCCGGCCCTCTTCCTGGCGGGCCTGCGCCTGCTGGGCGGGCGAGGCGGCTTCTCCGCCTCCCGTCTCCGGCGCACTCCCGGTGAGCGGCGCCAGGTCATCGAGATCCAGCCGCTGCGAGTGCAGGGTCGCCCAGAGCATGTTGCGCTCCCCCAGGCGGAGACGAGCGTCGCCGCCGACATCGCTGTTGCCGAAGGTGCCGTCCAGGTTGAGCAGCCGGACCAGGTCGCCCCTGACGCGTAGCGCCCCCTGGATTTGGTAGGGCGGCAAGGCGGGAAGGTTCAGCCCCGTCAGCTCGTTGAGACGGGCCGGGTTGGGCCCCGACAACCGGACCGAGGCCTTGATCCGACCGAGCTCCAACGGCTTCTCGATCGTCCCGTCGACATGCAGCTCGGACCGGTCGGAGCTGACCCACCCCTTTACGGGGTACGGTTTGTCGGGATCGCGAAGATTGAGCAGCGGCCCGACCTTCAGGTCGTACTTGAACGACTCTCCGTTGTAGCGCCCGTGACCCTGCAGATGGACGCCGGTCGTCGAGATGCCCTCGAGATCGGCGGCATCGGCGTTCACGTGCAGGAACAGATCCTGCGAGGGCAGGCGATAGTCGAGCGAGGTGTTCTTCAGTGCCAACTCCCCCTGCGAGAAGCGGGCATGCAGCTGGCCGCCCAGGACACCCTGAACGTCACTGCCCAGCGGGGCCAGGGCCTCCTCCAGGTCGAATCGGGACAGCTGCGCATCGATGTTGCCGCCCAGTGTCTGTGGCTGGATGCGCAGGACGCCCTGGGCCGTCAACGCGCCCCGGTCCTGTTCCAGGTGCAGGTTCTGGATATCCAGCCGGCCAGCCTCGAGGCTGCCCTTCAGTGCTACATCGTGCACCGCGGTATCGGCATAGGCGAGGCGGTCGACCGTCAGATCGACCTGCGCATCGAATTCCTGCAGCGGCGCCAGCTGCTGCGCCAGCCGTTGGTCCCAAGGCATCGACTGATCGTCGTCCTCTCGGCCGGCCTGCGGCGTCTTATCGTCGCCGAGCAACCCCCAGCGCGACAGGTCGATTCGGTCGGCCTGGAGCTGGGCGGTGACCCTGGGCCGCGCTCCGCCCAGGGCGACGCCGACCGAACCTTGCACGTGGCTCTCGCCCAGTCGGGCCGTGGCGCTTTGCAGCGACCACTGTCGATCCTGATGGCCGAGGTGGCCGTGCAGTTCGAACGACGGCAACTCAAGCGCGGGACGACCGACCAGTCTGGCCAGGTTCGCCGTCTGGGGAGCGGACACGTCCAGTTGACCTTCCAGGTTGGCCGGTTGGGTGACGTCGGCAAGCCGACCCTCGAAGCTCGCCTGCAACTGGCCGAGATGGCCCTGCAGGGTGACCGGGTAGGCATTGGCAGGATCGCCCGCCAGCGCCTTGGACGGTGCCCCGCCATGGCCGCTGAGTGCGAGCGGCAAACCCTGAAGGCGCCCCTGCGCTTCGATCATCAGCTCGCGGGCACCGTCTCCCGCGCTGCGGGTATGGAAATCGACGCTCAGGTCCGCCTCCAGGTTGGGATCCCGGTAGGTCAGATGCCCGTCGTCGATCTTGACGATATCCGGGCTTATGCCAAGCCCGCCATCCTGCTGACCTTTCTGTCCGGTCAGCCCCTGCCAGTTCGACGTACCGTCTTCGCGCCTGGCGAGATGGATCACCGGCCGGCCGAGCGCGAGCCGTTGCAGTTCGAGATTGCCCTTCAGCAGGGCGCCGGGATCCACGGCAATTTCCAGCGTCTTCAGGTCGAGCATCCGGTCATGCCCCGCCCAGTCGGGGTTGGCAACGCCTATCTCCTCGAGGCGCACCGTCAGCGGCCAGCCCCAACCGATGTCCAGACTGCCGATCTCGACGTCACGGCCATTCAGGCGCTGGCTGACCTGCCCCTCCAGCCATTCGCGGGCCCATGGCGACTCGAGGAGGACCATGCCGCCCGCCAGCAATGCCAAGAGACAGACCAGCGTTACGAGAAGTCGTCGAGCTGCCTTGACCACACTCCCTCCCTGGTTCAGTCATTCATGCATCGAGCGTTCCGTCTCTCGTCCCTGAGTGACGAAACGCATTAGTAAGAGCGTAGACGACAAGCTCCTGTCAGGTCCGCACATGTGGGCCTGTCTCCCCCTGAGCGGACTGCGCTAGAATGTCCGGCCAGCAAACGCCCCAAAGCGACCAGCCCACTGTCACACGGGAATGCGAAGTTCATGCAAGACGCGGTCGAGACGAAAAGTCCTCAGCACACGCCCATGATGGCGCAGTATCTGAAGATCAAGCGCGAGCATCCCGACGTGCTGCTCTTCTATCGCATGGGCGATTTCTACGAGCTGTTCTTCGACGACGCCAAGCGCGCCGCGCAGTTGCTCGACATCACGCTCACCGCGCGCGGCCAGTCGGGCGGCAAGCCGATTCCAATGGCCGGGGTGCCCTACCACAGCGCCGAAGGCTACCTGGCGCGGCTGGTCAAGTCGGGCGAGTCGGTGGCGATCTGCGAGCAGATGGGCGACCCGGCGACCAGCAAGGGGCCGGTGGATCGCCAGGTCGTGCGCATCGTCACGCCCGGTACGCTGCACGACGAGGCGCTGCTCGATGCCAGGCGCGACAACCTGTTGCTCGCCCTGCACTGCCAGGGCGAGCGCTGGGGGCTGGCCTGGCTGGAGCTCTCCAGCGGCCGCTTCAGCGTGCTCGAAGTGGACGGCGAGGCCGACATGCTGGCCGAGGTTCACCGCCTGCAACCCGCCGAACTGCTGGTCGGCGATGCCCAGGATCTGCCGCCGGCGATCGGCGAACGCGCCGGACTCAAGCGCCAGAGCGCCTGGCTGTTCGACCTGGAATCGGCCACCCGCCTGCTGTGCGACCAGTTCGGCGTCGCCGACCTGCGCGGCTTCGGCTGCGCCCATCTGGAATGCGCGCTGACCGCCGCCGGGGTGCTGGTCGACTACGCCCGCGACACCCAGCGCTCGCGGCTGCCCCACGTCACCCGGCTGGGCGTCGAGAATCGCGACGACGCGGTGGTGATCGACGCCGCCAGCCGCCGCAACCTGGAGATCGACGTGAACCTCGGCGGCGGCACCGACAACACCCTGGCCAGCGTACTCGACACCACCGCCACGGCGATGGGCTCGCGGCTGCTCAAGCGCTGGCTCAACCGTCCGCTGCGCGATCGCGAGCAGGTCGCCGGGCGCCAGGGCGCGGTGCAACTGCTGCTGCAAGACGACCTGTTCGAGAGCCTGCGCGCCACGCTCAAGCCGATCGGTGACGTCGAGCGGATCCTCGCCCGCGTCGCCCTGCGCAGCGCCCGCCCCCGCGACCTGGCGCGCCTGCGCGATGCCCTGGCCGCGCTGCCCGAGTTGCAGGCGACGCTGGCCCCGCTCGACGAAGGCACCGCCCTCGACGCGCTCAAGCGCCACATCCGGCCCTATCCGGAGCTCGCCGAGACGCTGACCCGGGCGCTGGTCGAAAGCCCGCCGGTGGTGATCCGCGACGGCGGGGTGATCGCCGACGGCTTCGATGCCGAGCTCGACGAGGTGCGCGGGCTGGCCGAGAACGCCGGCACCTACCTGGTCGAACTCGAGAGCCGCGAACGCGAACGCACCGGGCTGGCCGGTCTCAAGGTCGGCTACAACCGGGTGCACGGCTATTTCATCGAGATTCCGCGCGCCCAGGCCCGCGAAGTGCCGGCCGACTATATCCGTCGCCAGACGCTCAAGAATGCCGAGCGCTTCATCATCCCCGAACTCAAGGAGTTCGAGGACAAGGCGCTGTCCGCCAAGTCGCGCGCCCTGGCCCGCGAGAAATTGCTCTACGAAAGCCTGATCGACACGCTGGGTGCCGAGCTCGAGACACTGCAGGCCAGCGCCCGCTCGCTCGCCGCGCTCGACGTGCTGGCGGCCTTCGCCGAGCGCGCGCTGGCGCTCGAGCTGACGCGTCCGCATCTCACCGACAGCCCGGGGCTGACGATCCACGGCGGTCGCCATCCGGTGGTCGAACACGTCAGCGATGCCCCGTTCGTGCCCAACGACCTGCGGCTCGACCCGAGCCGCCACATGCTGGTGATCACCGGTCCCAACATGGGCGGCAAGTCGACCTACATGCGCCAGGCGGCGCTGATCGCCCTGCTCGCCCACAGCGGCAGCTTCGTGCCCGCCGACAGCGCCGAGGTCGGCCCGCTGGATCGCATCTTCACGCGTATCGGCTCCAGCGACGATCTGGCCGGCGGACGCTCGACGTTCATGGTCGAGATGACCGAGACTGCCAATATCCTGCACAACGCCAGCGCCGAGAGCCTGGTGCTGATGGACGAGATCGGGCGTGGCACCAGCACCTTCGACGGGCTGTCGCTGGCCTGGGCCAGCGCCGAGCACCTGGCCGCCACGCGCGCCCTGACGCTGTTCGCCACGCACTACTTCGAGATGACCGCGCTCGCCGAACAGCTCGACGGCGTCGCCAACGTCCACCTGACCGCGACCGAGCATCGCGAAGGCATCGTCTTCATGCACCGGGTCGAGGAAGGTCCGGCCAGCCAGAGCTACGGCCTGCAGGTCGCCCAGCTCGCCGGCGTCCCCGCGGCGGTGGTGGCGCGCGCCCGCGACAAGCTGGCGAGTCTCGAGCAGCATGAAATCGACCAGGGCCAACGCAGCATGCCGGCCGGTACAGCGTCGCAACCGGCGCCTGCCCAACCCGACCTGTTCGCCAGCACACCGCACCCGCTGGTCGAGGAGCTCGATGGCCTGGCGCTGGACGAGCTCAGCCCGCGTCAGGCGCTCGACCTGCTGTATCGCTGGCGCGAGCGACTGTGAGGGCCGGCATTCATGGCGGCCGGTCCAGACGGGTATGTTTCCATGGCCAAACGTTCCATAGCGCCGCTTGCCGACCCCTATCGCTCAGCACTAGAATTAGCGCCCAATTAGAAGTGGGTCTTATAACGACCCCGGCGTTTATAACCAGCCAACGTGCGCCCGGCATTGCCGTGACGGCAGCCGACACAACGCCGGACATCGAGCGTACTGCGCCACGACCATGACTCGAGGGAGTTCCCATGACATTCGTCGTCACCGAAAATTGCATTCGTTGCAAATACACCGACTGCGTCGAGGTCTGCCCCGTCGATTGCTTCTATGAAGGGCCGAACTTCCTGGTGATCGACCCTGATGAATGCATCGATTGCGCGCTGTGCGAACCGGAATGCCCGGCCGAGGCGATCTATTCCGAGGACGAGCTGCCGGACGATCAGAAGCAGTTTCTCGAGCTCAACGCCGAGCTCGCCGTGGTCTGGCCCAACATCACCGAGAAGAAGGATCCACCGGCGGACGCCGAGGAGTGGGACGGCAAGAGCGGCAAGCTGGAACAGCTCGAGCGCTGACTACCCATGAGTCATACCAGTGCCATGCCTGAGCATGGCACGCCCGCCGCCCTGTCTGTTGTTCCCCTTGAAATCCACGCGAGAAGTCCACACGCAAAGCCGGCGAGAAGCCCAAAAAAGCCTCGCCCATAAAAAAGGCGGCCCGAAGGCCGCCCGCTCTATACCCTTTTCTCGGGCAATCCCTTGCCCGCTCCTTCGACCGCTTCCTTATCCGCCAGCCGCGTCCTGCGACGCCGGATGGGTCGTCCTGCTGCATCCCTTGGCATCCTGCCCGTGGAGTCGAGCTAGACAAGTCGCTTCCCAAAAATCCCGAAGCCATTGTGCCCGATAGCGACGAGGCGACAATGGGTCCTTCTTGGTCGCGGCCCACCCGATCTCGAACGAGTTATTTAAATTTGTTTAAAAACAATTATTTATAAATAAAACCAAGCTCGACACAAGCTCGTTTTGTAGGGAATTTCTTACACGCGGCGAGGCTTTGACTGACAGCCGCCCATGATTGGCGTCGTGAGGCGGTGAGGCATGGCCGCCAAGGCAGGAAATGCACGATCAGCAACGTCGCCGCCGGGCGGGGGCCCGGCGGCGACGGTTGGCATCGCTCAGTGCTGGCCCTTGATGGCCTTGAGCCCGGGATAGGTGGCCTTGTCGCCGAGCTCCTGCTCGATCACCAGCAAACGGTTGTACTTGGCGACGCGGTCCGAGCGGCTCAGCGAGCCGGTCTTGATCTGACCCGCGCAGGTGGCCACGGCCAGATCGGCGATGGTGGTGTCCTCGGTCTCGCCGCTGCGATGCGAGATCACCGCGGTGAAGCCGGCGTCCTGGGCCATCTTGATCGCATCCAGGGTCTCGGAGAGCGAGCCGATCTGGTTGAACTTGATCAGGATCGAGTTGCCGATCTGCTCGTCGATGCCGCGCTTGAGGATCCGCGTATTGGTCACGAACAGGTCGTCGCCGACCAGCTGGATCTTGTCGCCGAGCTTGTCGGTCAGTGTCTTCCAGCCATCCCAGTCGGACTCGTCCATGCCGTCCTCGATCGACACGATCGGATAGTCGCCGCACAAGCCGGCCAGGTAGTCGACGAAGCCGGCGGCATCGTAGGACTTGCCCTCGCCCGCCAGGTTGTACTGACCGTCCTGGTAGAACTCGCTGGAGGCGCAATCGAGCGCCAGGGTAACGTCCTTGCCGAGCGTGTAGCCGGCGTCGGACACCGCCTGCTTGATCGCCGCCAGGGCATCGGCGTTGGAGGCGAGATCCGGCGCGAAGCCGCCCTCGTCGCCCACCGAGGTGGACAGCCCGCGCCCGGCGAGCACCTTCTTCAGCGCATGGAAGATCTCGGCACCCACCCGCAGCGCTTCGCGGAAGTTCGCCGCGCCTACCGGCTGGATCATGAATTCCTGGATGTCGACGTTGTTGTCGGCATGCTCGCCGCCGTTGAGGATGTTCATCATCGGCACCGGCATGCTGTAGCGGCCCGGCTGGCCGTAGAGCTCGGCGATATGCGCGTAGAGCGGCACTTCCTTGCTGACCGCCGCCGCCTTGGCCGCCGCCAGCGACACGGCAAGAATCGCGTTGGCGCCGAGCTTGGCCTTGTTGTCGGTGCCATCGAGCTCGAGCATGGCGTCGTCCAGGGCGCGCTGATCGCGCGCGTCCTTGCCCAGCAGCGTGTCGCGAATCGGGCCGTTGGCCGCCGCGACCGCCTTGAGCACCCCCTTGCCCAGGTAGCGCGACTTGTCGCCGTCGCGCAGCTCCAGCGCCTCGCGGGAGCCGGTCGAGGCACCACTCGGCGCACAGGCCACGCCCTTGGCGCCGTCGTCGAGTACCACCTCGGCCTGCACGGTGGGGTTGCCGCGGGAATCGAGCACCTCGAGGGCGCGGATTTCGACAATCTTGCTCATCGTCAGTCGTCCTTTGTCAGCGTTGAGTGAAGGCTCACGGCTCCGCTCAGGATATCTCCAGGGCCGGAAACCCCTTGACCAATTCATCGAGCGCCTTGAGCTGGGCGAGGAAGGGTTCCAGCTTGTCCAGCGGCAGGGCGCAGGGCCCGTCGCACTTGGCATTATCGGGGTCGGGATGGGCCTCGAGGAACAGCCCGGCCAGGCCCACGCCGACCCCGGCGCGCGCCAGCTCGGCGACCTGCTGGCGCCGTCCGCCGGCGCTATCGGCGCGTCCGCCCGGGCGCTGCAGCGAATGGGTGACGTCGAAGATCACCGGATAGCCGGTCTGCTTCATGTCGCCGAAGCCGAGCATGTCGACCACCAGATTGTTGTAGCCGAAGCTCGAACCGCGCTCGCAGAGGATCAGTCGGTCGTTGCCGGCTTCCTGGCACTTACTGATGATGTGGCGCATCTCGTGCGGGGCGAGGAACTGCGGTTTCTTGATGTTGATCACCGCGCCGGTTTCGGCCATCGCCACCACCAGGTCGGTCTGGCGCGCCAGGAACGCCGGCAACTGGATGATATCGGCGACCTCGGCCACCGGTCCGGCCTGCCAGGGTTCGTGGACGTCGGTGATCACCGGCACGCCGAAGCGCGACTTGATCTCGGCCAGCCACTCGACGCCCTTGTCGATGCCCGGGCCGCGGAACGAGTGGATCGAACTGCGGTTGGCCTTGTCGAAGCTGGCCTTGAAGACGTAGGGAATGCCCAGCCGGGAACAGACCTCGACATAGGTTTCGGCCACCTCGAGCGCCAGCTCGCGGGATTCCAGCACGTTCATGCCGCCGAACAGCATCAACGGCAACGAATTGCCGGCGCTCAGGCCGGCAAATTCGATGATTTTCTGTGACTCGGCCATGGCGGCGTCTCCTCAGCCCGGGACCTGGGTACGCTGGCGTGCGCTCTTGTGTTCCAGCGCGGCGGTGACGAAGCCGGTGAACAACGGGTGGCCGTCACGCGGCGTGGAGGTGAACTCGGGATGGAACTGGCAAGCCAGGAACCACGGGTGATCGGGCAGCTCGATCATCTCCACCAGTGAATTGTCGACGCTCTTGCCGGCGACCACCAGGCCGGCGGCCTCGAGCGCCTCGACGAACTGGTTGTTGACCTCGAAGCGATGACGATGGCGCTCGGTGATGGCGTCCAGACCGTAGACCTCGCGCGCTCGCGAGCCCGGCTTGAGGTGGCACACCTGGCCGCCCAGGCGCATGGTACCGCCGAGATCCGATGCCTCGTCGCGCAGTTCGATCTTGCCCTCGGGGCTGAGCCACTCGGTGATCAGGCCGACCACCGGGTGCTGGGTGTCGCGGGTGAACTCGGTGGAGTTGGCGTCGTCCCAGCCGGCGATGTGGCGGGCGAACTCGATCACCGCGACCTGCATCCCCAAGCAGATACCGAGATAGGGCACGTCGTTCTCGCGGGCGTAACGGGCGGTGGCGATCTTGCCCTCGACGCCACGCTCGCCGAAGCCGCCGGGCACCAGGATCGCATCCTTGCCGGAGAGGCGCTCGGTGCCGTGGCGCTCGATGTCCTCGGCGTCGATGTAGTCGATGTTGATCTTGACCCGGGTCTGGATGCCGGCGTGGATCAGCGCCTCGTTGAGCGACTTGTAGGCGTCGAGCAGCTCCATGTACTTGCCGACCATGGCGATGTTGATCGACTTGAGCGGGTTGAGCTTGGCATCGAGGACATGGATCCACTCGGCCAGGTCGGCCGGCGGCGCCTCGAGACGCAACTTGTCGCAGACGATCTCGTCGAGGCCGTGCTCATGGAGCATCAACGGGATGCGATAGATGGTGTCGGCATCCTGCAGCGGCACCACGGCGCGCTCCTCGACGTTGGTGAACAGCGCGATCTTGCGCCGCTCGCTCTCCTCGAGCTCGACCTCGCTGCGACAGATCAGGATGTCCGGCTGGATGCCGATCGAGCGCAGCTCCTTGACGCTGTGCTGGGTCGGCTTGGTCTTGGTCTCGCCGGCGGTCTTGATGTAGGGCACCAGCGTCAGGTGCATGAAGATCGCCTGACTGGCGCCCTTCTCGCTGCGGATCTGGCGGATCGATTCGAGGAACGGCAACGACTCGATGTCGCCCACCGTGCCGCCGATCTCGACCAGCGCCACGTCGGCGCCCTCGCCACCTTCGTAGACGCGGCGCTTGATCTCGTCGGTGATGTGCGGAATCACCTGCACGGTACCGCCCAGGTAGTCGCCGCGGCGCTCGCGGCGCAGCACGTGCTCGTAGACGCGGCCGGTGGTGAAGTTGTTGTCCTGGGTCATCTTGGTGCGGATGAAGCGCTCGTAGTGGCCCAGGTCGAGATCGGTCTCCGCGCCATCTTCGGTGACGAATACCTCGCCGTGCTGGAACGGGCTCATGGTGCCCGGATCGACGTTGATGTACGGGTCCAGCTTGAGGATGGTGACCTTGAGGCCGCGCGCCTCGAGGATCGCCGCAAGCGAGGCCGACGCGATGCCCTTGCCGAGAGAGGACACAACGCCGCCGGTCACGAAGATATATCGTGTCATGGAGAACCTGTTGAATCGTGGGTCAGAAAGGCCTGGTGGGAGCGGCCCGGATGGGACGACAGAGTAGCAGAATACCGCGAGCGGCTCAATTTGGGCGACGAGCTACGAGCTACGAGCTACGAGCTACGAGCTACGAGCTACGAGCTACGAGCTACGAGCTACGAGCTACGAGCTACGAGCAGGATGATGACTCCGTCCCGCTCGAGGCTCGCAGCCCGTGGCTCGAGATTCAGACGCCCAGATAGTCGAGAATACCCTCGCCGGCCTGACGACCTTCGTGGATCGCGGTGACCACCAGGTCGGAGCCGCGCACCATGTCGCCGCCGGCGAAGATCTTCTCGTTGCTGGTCTGGAAGGCGAAGCTGCCGTGCTCCGGCGCGGTGACCCGGCCGCGTTCGTCGACGGCGATGTTCTGCGCCTCGAACCAGGCGATCTCGCTGGGCTGGAAGCCGAAGGCAATGACCACCGCGTCGCAGGCCAGCACCTCTTCGGAACCGGGCACCACCTCGGGGCTACGCCGGCCCCGCTCGTCGGGCTCGCCGAGGCGCGTGCGCACCAGCTTGACGCCTTCGACCCGCTCCTCGCCGACGATCGCCACCGGCTGACGATTGAACAGGAACTCGACGCCCTCTTCGCGGGCGTTGGCCACCTCGCGCTTGGAGCCGGGCATGTTCTCCTCGTCGCGACGGTAGGCGCAGGTCACCCCGGTCGCGCCCTGGCGGATCGCCGTGCGGTTGCAGTCCATGGCGGTGTCACCGCCGCCCAGCACCACCACGCGCCTGCCCTCCATCGACACGTAGTCGTCGGGGTTCTTCTCGAAGCCCAGGCAGTGGTTGACGTTGGCGATCAGGTAATCGAGAGCCTTGTACACGCCGGGCAGGTCCTCGCCGGGGAAGCCGCCCTGCATGTACTTGTAGGTGCCCATGCCCATGAATACCGCGTCGTAGTCGCTGAGCAACTGGTCGATGGTGATGTCGCGGCCGATCTCGGTATTCAGGCGGAACTCCATGCCCATCTCCTCGAACACCGCGCGACGCCGTTCCATGACGTTCTTCTCGAGCTTGAACTCGGGAATGCCGAAGGTCAGCAGGCCGCCGATCTCGGGATGCCGATCGAACACCACCGGCTTGACGCCGTTGCGCACCAGGATGTCGGCACAGCCCAGCCCGGCCGGGCCGGCACCGATCACTGCCACGCGCTTGTCGGTCCACTCGACCTTGGACATGTCGGGTCGCCAGCCCATGGCGAAGGCGGTGTCGGTGATGTATTTCTCCACCGAGCCGATGGTCACCGCGCCGAAGCCGTCGTTGAGCGTGCAGTCGCCCTCGCAGAGGCGATCCTGCGGGCACACCCGGCCGCACACCTCGGGCAGGGTATTGGTGCGATGCGACATCTCCGCCGCCTCGAGGATGTTGCCCTCGCTGACCAGCTTCAGCCAGTTGGGAATGTAGTTGTGCACCGGGCACTTCCATTCGCAGTACGGATTGCCGCAATGCAGGCAGCGGTGCGCCTGGCTGGCCGCCTCGCTGGGCTTGTACGGGTCGTAGATCTCGGTGAACTGCTTGGCCCGCTTGCGCGCGTCCTTCTTGTTCGGGTCCTGGCGGCCGACATCTATGAACTGGAAATCGTTGTCCAAACGGTTTGCCATGAGCGTATCTCCTCTGCTTACTCGGGCCGCCGGCGGGATTCGGCGAGCAGGCCGCCGAGGCTTGCCGCCTTGGGCTTGACCAGCCAGAAATGACGGATGTACTCGGAGAAATCGTCGAGGATCTCGTGGCCCCGGGCCGAGTCGGTCTCGGCGACGTACTCCTCGATCACCTCACGCAGGTAGCGCCGGTAGGCTTCCATGACCTCGGTGTTGATGCGATGGATCTCCACCAGCTCATGGTTGTACTTGTCGACGAAGGTGCGGTCCTCGTCGAGCACATAGGCGAAGCCGCCGGTCATCCCCGCGCCGAAGTTGACGCCGGTCTCGCCGAGCACCGCGACCAGACCGCCGGTCATGTACTCGCAACAGTGATCGCCCGCGCCCTCGATCACCGCATGCACGCCGGAGTTGCGCACCGCGAAGCGCTCGCCGGCGGTGCCCGCGGCGAACAGCTTGCCACCGGTGGCGCCGTACAGGCAGGTGTTGCCGACGATCGCCGTCTCGTGCGACTTGAAGCGGCTGGCCTTGGGCGGCACGATCACCACCTTGCCGCCGTTCATGCCCTTGCCGACGTAGTCGTTGGCATCGCCCTCGAGATAAAGGTGCAGGCCCCGGGCGTTCCACACCCCGAAGCTCTGCCCCGCCACGCCGGTGAAGCGGGCCACGACCGGGGCCTCTTCCAGCCCTTCCTCGCCGTAGCGCTTGGCGATCTCGCCCGAGGCCCGCGCGCCCACGCTGCGATCGCAATTGGTGATGGCAAACTCGAATTCGCCGCCCGAGCGCGACTCGATCGCCGGCATCAGCGCGTCGAGCACCTCCTGGTTCTTGGCGCCCGGGTCGTGCGGCACGTTGCGGCCGACCTGGCAGAACTGCGGCGCCTCGGCGGGCACGAAGTCGTTGGTCAGAAGCGGGCTCAAGTCGAGCTTGCGCTGCGCGGGCGTCTCGCCCTCGAGCACCTCGAGCAGGTCGGTGCGGCCGATCAGCTCGGTGAGCTGGCGCACGCCGAGCAGCGCCAGCAGTTCGCGCACCTCCTCGGCGATGAAGCGGAAGTAGTGCTTGACCATGTCGACGGTGCCGCGGAAATGCTCGTCGCGCAGGTATTGGTGCTGGGTGGCGACACCGGTGGCGCAGTTGTTGAGGTGGCAGATGCGCAGGTACTTGCAGCCCAGCGCGACCATCGGCGCGGTGCCGAAGCCGAAGCTCTCGGCGCCGAGGATCGCCGCCTTGACCACGTCGAGCCCGGTCTTCAGGCCGCCGTCGGTCTGCAGGCGGATCTTGTCGCGCAGGCCATTGATGCGCAGCGCCTGATGGACCTCGGGCAGCCCCAGCTCCCAGGGGCTGCCGGCATGCTTGATCGAGGTCAGCGGGCTGGCCGCGGTGCCGCCGTCGTAGCCGGAGACGGTGATCAGGTCGGCATAGGCCTTGGCCACGCCGGTGGCGATGGTGCCGATGCCCGGCTCGGAGACCAGCTTGACCGATACCTGGGCGCTCGGGTTGACCTGCTTGAGGTCGAAGATCAGCTGCGCCAGGTCCTCGATCGAATAGATGTCGTGGTGCGGCGGCGGCGAGATCAGCGTCACGCCGGGCACCGCATAGCGCAGCCGTCCGATCATCTCGTTGACCTTGCTGCCCGGTAGCTGGCCGCCCTCGCCGGGCTTGGCGCCCTGGGCGACCTTGATCTGCAGCACCTCGGCATTGACCAGGTAGGCCGGGGTGACGCCGAAGCGCCCGGAGGCGATCTGCTTGATCTTGGACGAGCGAATGGTGCCGTAGCGCGCCGGGTCCTCGCCGCCCTCGCCGGAGTTGGAGCGCCCGCCGGTCTCGTTCATCGCCTGGGCCAGGGCCTCGTGGGCCTCCGGCGACAGCGCGCCCAGCGACATCCCGGCGCTGTCGAAGCGCGGCAGCAGCGCCTCGACCGGCTCGACCTCGTCGAGCGCCAAAGGCTCGGGGGCGGGCTTCAACTTGAGCAGATCGCGAATGGTCGCCACCGGACGCTCGTTGACCAGCTGGGCGAATTTCTTCCACTTGGCGTAGTCGCCCTGCTGCACCGCCTCCTGCAGGGCCATGACGATGTCGGGGTTGTAGGCGTGATACTCGTGGTAGTGCACGTACTTGATCAGGCCGCCCTGGCGGATGGTCTTGCGCGGGATCCAGGCGTCGCGGGCCAGCAGCTCCTGCTGAAGCTGCAGCTCGGCGAAGCCGGTACCCTCGATGCGCGACATCATGCCGTCGAAGCACAATTCCATGACCTCGGACGACAGCCCCACCGCCTCGAACAGCTGCGAGCCGCGATACGAGGCCAGCGTCGAGATGCCCATCTTGGAGAGGATCTTGAACAGCCCCTTCTGCAGCCCCTTGCGATAGTTCTCGCGGGTATCCGCCGGGTTGCCGGTGAGCTCGCCGCGGCGATGCATGTCGGCCATCACCTGGTAGGCCAGGTAGGGGTAGACCGCGGTCGCGCCGACCCCGAACAGCACCGCCATCTGATGCGCGTCGCGGGCATAGCCGGTCTCGACCACGATGTTGATCCGCGGGCGCAGCGCCAGGCGACCGAGATGATGATGGATCGCGCCGGTGGCCAGCGCCGCGTGGATCGGCAGCTTGCCCTTCTCGAGCTCGGCATCGGACAGCACCAGGATCACCGCGCCGTCGCGAGTCGCCTGCTCGGCCTGCTCGCACAGCGCCAGCAGCGCCTGCTTGAGGCCCGCCTGCTCGGGATCGTAGGCAAGCTGCAGGGTGTGGCTGCGAAACGCCGGATCGTCCTGGGTGACCAGCGCGGTGAACTTGCGCGGCGAGAGCACCGGGGTGGTCAGGATCAGCCGGTGGGCATGCTCGGGGGTCGCCTCGAAGACGTTGAGCTCGGCGCCGCAGCAGGTTTCCAGCGACATCACGATCGCTTCGCGCAGCGGGTCGATCGGCGGGTTGGTGACCTGGGCGAACTTCTGGCGGAAGTAGTCGGTCAACAACCGGCTCTGGCGCGACAGCACCGCCATCGGCGTGTCGTCGCCCATCGAGCCGACCGCCTCCTGGCCGCTCTCGGCCAGCGGGCGCAGCAGTTGCTCGCGCTCCTCGTTGGTGACCTGGAACATCTTCTGGTAGATGCTCAGCGCATCGGGCTCGAACGGCTGGAAACGCGCCAGCTCGGTGAGCGCCGATTCCAGGTAATGGGCGTGATCCTTGAGCCAGCGCTTGTACGGATAGGCCGACTTGAGACGGCTGTCGACGTCGGCGGTGTGCAGCACCTCGCCGGTCTCGGTATCGATCCCCAGGATCTGGCCCGGCCCCACCCGGCCCTTGGCGACCACCTCCTCGGGCTTGTAGCCATGCACGCCGATCTCCGAGGACAGCGTGATGTAGCCGTTGTCGGTGATCACCCAGCGCGCCGGGCGCAGGCCGTTGCGGTCGAGCATGCACACCGCGTGGCGGCCGTCGGTCATCACCAGGCCGGCGGGGCCGTCCCACGGCTCCATGTGCATGGAGTTGTACTCGTAGAAGGCGCGCAGTTCGCCGTCCATGGTCTCGACGTTCTGCCAGGCCGGCGGCACCATCATGCGGATGGCGTTGTACAGGTCCATACCGCCGGTCATCAGCACTTCGAGCATGTTGTCCATGCTCGAGGAGTCGGAGCCGCGGGTATTGACGATCTCGTCGAGCTCGGTGATGTCGGGCAGCAGCTCGTTGACGAAGTTTTCCTTGCGCGAGTTGGCCCAGCCGCGGTTGGCCTCGATGGTGTTGATCTCGCCGTTGTGGGCGAGAAAGCGGAACGGCTGGGCGAGCGGCCAGCGCGGCGCGGTGTTGGTCGAGAAGCGCTGGTGGAACACGCAGATCGACGTCTCGAGACGCTCGTCGCCCAGGTCGCGATAGAAGTTCGGCAGGTCGACGGGCATCATCAGGCCCTTGTAGGAAACCACCTTGGTCGACAGCGAGCAGACGTAGAAGTCCTCGTCGTCGCGCAGCTTCTCTTCGGCCTGGCGGCGCGCCATGAACAGGTCGACGTTGAACGCCTGGTCGAGGCGATCGTCGCTGGGCTCGACGAAGATCTGGCGGATGCGCGGCAGGCACTCGAGCGCCATCGGCCCGCACACCTCGGGATCGACCGGCACGTCGCGCCAGCCGCGCACGCTGACCTGGCGGGCCGCCAGCTCGGCTTCGAGCACCTCGCGGGCACGCGCCTCGCGGGCGTCGTCGTCGGGCAGGAAGATACAGCCCACGGCAAAGCGTCCGCCCAGCTCGACACCCAGCGAATCGCGCGCCAGGGCGCGCATGAAGCCGGTGGGCATGGTGAACAGCAGGCCGCAGCCGTCGCCGGTCTTGCCATCGGCGGCGATCCCACCACGGTGAGTCATGCAGGTCAGCGACTCGATGGCGGTTTTCAGCAGGTCGTGGCTGGCCTGGCCTTGCATATGGGCGATCAGGCCGAAGCCGCAGTTATCGCGGAACTCGCCAGGCTGGTGGAGACCTCTCATCATGGGCGTGCCTCACAGAAATCCAGGGGACTTGTGTCCAGATTGAAAGCGCGGTATATTTATTGGTTTTTTGTAATTTTCATGGCCATTTTTTCGACCATATTGGGGCGCCAAAAGGCCGACCAGAATAGCCAGTCTCGCCCTCGAGCGCAATTCCCACGCCCTTCGAGCGCCGCAAAAACTCCCCGTAAAACGCGCGCTTAGCGCCAAGTCAATGATAATTCCCAAGCCGCTCAAGGGCTTAGCAATAAAATTTCCGGCGAGCGGTCTGACCGGACTCTTTGGCGGCAAGTGACGGATTGCTCAGCGGCGAAGATGTTTTTATTCCATGCCAATTCTGCATAAGCCATGCGAATAGAGGCAACCAGCCAGGGCATTATCCCTCACCCGCCTGCCGCCCGACACAAAAAAACCCGCCGGATTTCCAGGCGGGTTTGGCGAAGCCAAGCGCTTCGGTTGCCTCAGGCGCGGGGATAGCCTTCGATGAACGCCCGCAGTTCGTCCGCGGGGAGGCGATCGTGAATGCAAGCCTCGCCAAGCTCGCTCAGCAATACCAGGCGAATCCGCTCGTCGAGGTTCTTCTTGTCGAGGCGCATGCGCGCGATGAAATCATCGCCGCTCATCGCCGCCGGCGCGGCAACCGGCAGGCCGGCGGCACGCAGCAGCGCCTCGCTGCGCTCGACATCGGCGGCACTCAGCCAGCCGAGCCGCTGCGACAGTGCGGCGGCCATCGCCATGCCGCTGGCCACGGCCTCGCCATGCAGCCAGACGCCGTAGCCCTGATGCGCCTCGATGGCATGGCCGAAGGTATGCCCCAGATTGAGTAGTGCGCGCACCGCCTGCTCGGTCTCGTCCTCGGCGACGATCGCCGCCTTGGTCGCGCAGCTGCGCAGGATCGCCTCGCTGAGCAGTGCGTCGTCCAGTTCGCGCAGCGCGGGCATGTTGGTTTCCAGCCAGCCCATGAACTCGATATCGCGGATCAACCCGTACTTGATCACCTCGGCCAGCCCCGCCGACAGCTCGCGCGGCGGCAGGCTGTGCAGGGTGGCGGTGTCGACGAGCACCGCGCGCGGCTGCCAGAAGGCACCGATCATGTTCTTGCCGCGCGGATGGTTGACGCCGGTCTTGCCGCCCACCGAGGAATCGACCTGGGCGAGCAGCGTGGTGGGTACCTGGATAAAGGCCACGCCGCGCTGATAGCAGGCCGCGGCATAGCCGGTCATGTCGCCGATCACCCCGCCGCCGAGGGCAATCAGCGTGCAGCGACGGTTGAAGCCGGCCTCCAGCAGGGCATCCCAAATGCGCTCCACCGAGGCCAGCGTCTTGGTCTGCTCGCCGTCGGGCAGGATCACCTGGCGCACCGTCAGGTCCTCGCCGAGCCCGCGCTTGAGCGCGTCGAGGTACAGCGGCGCGACGCTCTCGTTGGTGACGATCATCACCTGATTGCCGGCCAGGTAGGGCTGCAAGTGAGCGGGATTGCCGAGCAGCCCCGGACCGACGTGGATCGGGTAGCTGCGCTCGCCGAGCTCGACGGTCAGGGTGCGAATGGCGGGAGCGGCGAGCACGGACATGGCATCTATACCTTGGCTTGCAGCGGATCGACGAGACGCTCGACACGCTTGAGGATATCGTTGACGACCGTTCGCGGGCCGCGCCGGTCGGTGCGTACCACCAGGTCGGCGGTGGCGCGGTAAAGCGGATCGCGCAATTCGAACAGGCCGCGCAGCACCGCCTCGGGGTCCTTGTTGCGCAGCAAGGGGCGGTTGCGGTCCTTGGCGGTGCGGCGCAACTGCTGCTCGACCGTGGTGTAGAGATAGACCACCGTGCCGCGTTCGCGCAGCGCGCGGCGATTGGTCTCGTTCATAACCGCCCCGCCGCCGGTAGCCAGCACCAAGTCGGAGAGCTGGGTGAGTTCGTCGATCATCGACACTTCGCGCTCGCGAAAGCCGGCCTCGCCCTCGATATCGAAGATCCAGGGAATGTCCGCACCGCAACGCGCCTGGATCTCGTGATCGCTATCCAGGAAATCGCGCTGCAACTCGGCCGCCAGAAGGCGGCCGATGGTGCTTTTGCCGGCCCCCATGGGGCCGACCAGAAAAATATTGGGAAAACCCTGCATCAGCGAATCGCCAGATTGTCCTCGATAATCTTCGGGGTAATGAAGACTAACAATTCTACCTTCTCATTGCTCTCCTCGGTATAGCGGAATAGCTGTCCGAGGAAAGGAAGGTCACCGAGGAACGGGGTCTTGAACAGGTTGCGCAGCTGTTCGGTGGTCAGAATGCCGCCCAGCACCACCGTTTCGCCGTTGTTGACCAGCACCTGGGTCTGGATCTCGTTGGTGTCGATGGCCGGGGCACCGGCGAAGCTGGTATCCGAGACATCGTCGTTCTTGACGATCAGATCCATGATGATGCGATCGTCGGGGGTGATCTGCGGGGTGACTTCCAGCGACAGCACCGCCTCCTTGAACTCGACGTTGGTCGCGCCGCTCGAGGTTGCCTCCTGATAGGGGATCTCCTGGCCCTGCTTGATCACCGCGGTCTGCTGATTGGCGGTGATCACCTTGGGCTGCGAGATGGTCTGGCTCTTGCCTTCGCTCTCCAGCGCACGCAGTTCGAGATCGAGCAGGATATCGCCCGACAGATAGCCGAAGCTGAACGCCGAGGCGGGACTGACGTCGTTGCCCAGGTCGACCGCCAGGCCGCCGCCGTAGGAGGCCGGATCGTTGCCGGTGGTGGGCACCGTCGAGGCATTGCCATCCGCGGCCCCGCTGAGATCGAAGCGGCTGCCCTGCGGCGACGACAGCCCCCAGTTGACGCCCAGCTCCTGGGTCGCGCTGTCGCGGGCGATGACGATGCGTGCCTCGATCTGCACCTGGCGCACCGGCACGTCGAGCTGATCCAGCGTCTGGCGAATCGCCTCGATCTGTTCGGGGGTTTCCTGGAGCAGCAGCGTATTGGTGCGCGCATCGACGCTCACCCGACCGCGCTCGGAGAGCAGCCCCAGGCCATCCTCGCCGCGCAGCAGGCTGGCCAGCTCGCCGGCCTTGGCGTAGCGCACCTGGATGTACTGAGTGGTCAGCGGCGCGAGCTCCTGCTGCTGGGCCTGGGCCTCGAGCTCCTGACGCTCCATCGCCGCCAGCTCGTTGGCCGGGGCGACCACCAGCACGTTGCCCGACTGGCGGCTGGCCAGGCCATGGCTCTTGAGCACCAGATCGAGCGCCTGGTCCCAGGGCACGTCCTGCAGGTTGAGGGTGACGCTGCCCTGCACGCTATCGCTGGCCACCACGTTGAGCCCGGTGAACTCGCCGATGATCGACAGCACTTCGCGGACCTGGATGTCCTGGAAATTGAGGGTGATGCGCTTGCCGGTGAACGGGAAGCGCTCGCGCTCCTGCTCGCGCTGTTCGGCGCGGCTGACCGGCCGGGCCTCGATGATCAGTTGCCGGCCGCTCTGGGTCGATAGCAAGGTGTACTCGCCGCGGGTGGTGATCGCCAGCGTGGTGTCCTGCGCGCCGCCCTGCGGCACGATGCGTTGCATCGGTGTGCCGAAATCGCTGACGTCGAGCACCTGGTTCCACTCGGCCGGCAGCGCGACGTCGTCGAGGGTCGCGATGATCCGATCACCGCGCTCGCTGACCCGGGTGTCGACGCCGTCACGATCGAACGTCACCACCAGCCGGCTGGCGTCGCCGTCGCCGCGTCGAAAGTCGATGTCGGTGATCTGCGGCTCCTGCGAGCTCGATACCGCCACGGTCGATTCCCCGGGCGGCGCGGATGCGGCAACGCTGGGGCGCGCGCTCGGCATCGATTCGTCGACGCCCTCGCCCAACCGCAGCACCAGGGTGTCGCCCTGTTCGCGCGTGGCGTAGGGAAGCGCCTGGTTGAGGGTCAGCACCAAGCGGGTTCGGTCGCCCGCCGACAACGCCACGAGACTATCGACCCCGGCGAGGCCCAGTTCGAAGCGTCGCTGGTCGAGTTCGTTGACGGTATCCATCAGATCGATGGCCAGGCGCGGCGGGGAATCGATGCGATAGCCGCGAACCTCGGGGACCTCGTCCGAAAAGTGCAGCAAGACTTCGAGCTGACCGTCGCTGCGTTGCTCGAAATCCATGCCCGTCAGTGTCGACGCGGCCAGCGCCGGGCCCGCCAGCGCACACAGCCCTACCGTCAGCAGCGTGCCAATCAATCCCCTCATGTCGTTCCCCTGTAACCGACTTCTTGGCGGGTCAATCCCGCTACCGTGACTCGGCCTTGTTATCGAGCGAAAGCGTGCGGCGGCGTTCTACCCAGCCGCCCTGGCCGTTGGAGACGATCTCCACCAGATGAATGTCGCGATCAGTGATCTTGTCGATGCGACCGAAGTCGGTGCCGATGTGCATGCCCGCATAGACACGGTGCACCTTGCCCTCGGGGTCGCGAACCAGCGCGGAGCCGCGCCCGTCGATCGCGAGCGTGCCGACCAGCGTCAGCGAGTCGAGCGCGAAGCGCTCGAGCGCCTCGCGGGGGCGGCTCAGGTCCGGCTTCAAGTCGTTGCCGTTGGCGGCGGCGGCGTCGGTTGCCGGCCGCTCCGGCTGGAACGGGCTGCGCGAGCCCGCCTGATCGTAGGTGACCGGCTGATAAGCCGGCGTCTCGGGCAATAGCGGCAGCTCACCGCTGGGCTTGGCACGCAGGCTCGCCAGGCGCTGGTCGAGCGCATCGAGCCGAGCATCGCTGCAACCGGCCAGCAGCGTTACCGCGAGCAGCGCGAAGCAGCATGACCAGCGCTTCATGGGCTCTTCCCCTCGGCCGCTTCGGCCGACGGTTCACGGTGATTGTAGGTCTTGGCCAGCATCGACAGCCGCAGGGTGTCCTGACCCTCGACCGGCACCAGCGTGAAATCGTGCAGGGTGACGATGCGCGGCAACCCGGCGACGCCCGAGAGGAACGCGGCGATGCGGTGGTAGTCGCCCTGCACCTGGATGTCGAACGGTTGCTCGATGTAGAACTCCTGGACCACCGGGCTGCGCAGGCGGATGAAATCGATGGACAGCTGGTTTTCGAGCGCGGTGTCGCTGATGTTGTCGAGCAGCGACGGCACCTCGGCGCCGGTCGGCAGCATTTCCAGCAGTTCGGCCATGCGCGATTCCAGGGTCGCCATCTGTGCGCGCATCGCCGGCAGGTTGGCGGCCTGGTAGGCCTTGCTCTCGTACTGCTGAAGCAGCGCCCGCTCCTGCTCGCGCGCCTGATCGAAACGCACCATCTTGGGCGCGGCGAGAAAGTGGTAAACGCCCCAGAACAGCAACACCAGCGCCAGTGCGCAGCAGATCGCCTGCAGCGATACCGGCCAACGCCCGGCCTCGCGCAGGTCGAGTTCGCGCCAGTCGACGCCGCGCAAGCGTTGCCACTCGGCCTTCATGTTGACGTTCATGGCTTCGCCTCCAGGGCCAGGGCCGGCTCGCCGGGCACCTCGGCGACGGTCATGTCGAAGCGCCGCAGCCCGGCGTCGTTGGTCTCGATTTCCGCCAACGTCGGCACGCCGAGCGCCTCGCGGGCGGCCAGCGCGCGCATCTGATCGGAGACCTGACGGTTGGTCTCGGCCAGCCCGGCGAGCCGCAGCCGCTCGCCCTCACGCGACAACCGGGTGTAATAGACACCGTCCTCGAGGCTGGTCACCAGCTGATTGAACACGCGTACCGTCTGCGGGCGACTGAACTGCAGTTCGCGGATCAGCTCGATCTGGGTCAGCATCTGCTCGCGGGCCTCGCGAAATTCACGCAACGTGGTGATGTCCCGGTCGAGCTGCTGGCTTTGCGCCTCGACGTACTGGTTGCGCTGCTGCTGGACGTCGAGCTGATGCTGATAGAAGGACGACACCAGCCAACCGGCAGCGATGCCGGCCAGCGCCGAGACGCCGAGAATCAGCTGGAAGCGCTTGCTACGCTGCTCGCGGCGCGCCTCGCGCCAGGCCAGCAGGTTGATCTCGATGGTCATGAGCGTACCCTCATAGCCAGCCCGCAGGCGGTGAGCATCGCCGGGGCGTCGCTGGCCAGGGTATGGATGTCGATACGCGAGTTGATCGCCATGCGCAGGAACGGGTTGGCGACCTCGATCGCCAGGCCGCTGTCCTCGCTCAGGCGCTCCTTGAGCCCGGGGATCACGCTCGAGCCTCCCGCCAGGATTAGTTGGGTGACCTCGGGGTTGCGGCCCGCCGTGTAGTAAAGCTGCAACGAGCGCCCGATCTGCTGGGCCAGCGTATCGAGAAAGGGGTCGAGTACGTCGTGCTGATAGTCGCCCGGCAGGCCGCCGCGCTTCTTGGCAAGCCCGGCCTCTTCGAAGCTCAGCCCGTAACGACTGCGGATCTCCTCGGTCAGATGGCGGCCGCCGAACACCGTGTCGCGGCTATAGATGATGCGACCGCCGCGCAGCACGTGAAAGGCATTCATGTTGGCGCCGATGTCGACCAGCGCCACGCATTGATCGTCGCCGACGTGCGGGAACTGATGACGCAGCTCGCCGAAGGCCCGCTCGGTGGCGAAGGTCTCGACGTCGACCGCGGCCGGCTCCAGGCCGGCCTGCATCACCGCCTCGGTCAGTTGGCTGACATCCTGCTGGCGGCACGCCACCAGCAGCACGTCCTGCTGGTCGGCGAAACGGGCATTCAGCCCCAGGCGCTGAAAATCGAAGGCGACCTCGTTGAACGGAAAGGGAATGTGCTTGTCGGAGTCGAGTTGAATGCGCGCCTCGATCTCGTCGTCGCTCAGCGAGGCGGGCAGGGTCAGGGTCTTGGTGATCGCCGCGCTGGCGGGTACCGCGACGGCGACCTGCTTGGAGTGCGGACGCGCGTGATCGACGGCCCGGCGGATGGCCTCGACGACTTCGCTCATCTGGCGAATGCGGCGCTCGACGACCACGCCTTCGCGCAGCGGACGTACCGCGTAGCTGTCGACCCGATAGTGGCGACCGGCCCGCTTGAGTTCGATCAGCTTGACGGTGGCCGACGTGATGTCGATGCCGACCAGTCCCTTGCCGGACTTACCCAGACCCAACAATGGCATACCCCTGCGCAATCAGTTCGCGTTATTGCGTTATCGTTATATCGGCTGAAAGCAGCAAAAGCTTCAGTCCCGTGCGGGTGAGATTACCTGATGTATACCGCGTTTACACACGAGAGCCGGCGTTTTGCCGTCAACGCTGGTTCATGGCACCGCAGCTTCCTATAATGCGCAGTTCAATGGATAGCCTCGCTCCTCGCAGCCCGACCGCCACCCGAACACCACGGACACTGTCATTCCATGAAGCTTTTTAGACGCCTGCTGACCTCGGCCCTTTGGCTAATGCTATCCCTGAGCGCCGCGGGAGTGCTGGCCGTCATCGGCGCAGCGCTGTACTTCGCTCCCGGCCTGCCCGATGTACGCCAACTCCAGGGCTACGAACTGCAGATCCCGCTACGCATCTACACCCGCAACGACAAGCTGATCGGTGAGTTCGGCGAGGAGCGGCGCAAGCCGGTCGATTTCGAGACGGTTCCCAAGGACATGGTCCAGGCGTTTCTGGCCGCCGAGGACGCCCGCTTCTTCGAGCATCCCGGGGTCGACCCCAAGGGCCTGGCACGGGCCGCCGTCGAACTCATCGCCAGCGGCGGCGACATCCAGTCCGGCGGCAGCACCATCACCATGCAGGTAGCGCGCAACTACCTGCTGACCCTGGACCAGACCTTCACCCGCAAGATTCGCGAGATCCTGCTGTCGCTGCAGATGGAGCAGATCCTCTCCAAGCAGGAGATCTTCGAGCTCTACGTCAACAAGATCTACCTGGGCAATCGCTCCTACGGGGTCGCCGCCGCCGCCGCCACGTATTACGACAAGCCGCTGGCCGAGCTGAGCCTGGCCGAGAAGGCGATGATCGCCGGCTTGCCCAAGGCGCCTTCGGCGCTCAATCCGCTGGCCAACCCCGAGCGCTCGTTGATCCGCCGCAATTGGATCCTCTATCGCATGCGCGAGCTGGGCTATATCGACCAGAGCGCCTACGACCAGGCCGTCAAGCAGCCCATCACCGCCCGCGAGCACACCGCCCGGGTCGAGGTCGAAGCGTCCTACGTCGCCGAGATGGCCCGCCAGTTCGCCGTCGAACGCTTCGGCGACAAGGCCTATACCGGCGGCTACCAGGTCATCACCACGCTGGACAGCGATCTGCAGACCGAGGCCCGTCAGGCGCTGATCCAGGGCCTGATCGAGTACGATCTGCGCCACGGCTGGCGCGGCGCCGAGCAGACGGACATCCCGCCCAGCCTGGTCGAGGCCCAGGACCAGACCCAGAAGGAGGGCCTGGAACAGGAACTCGGCGAATCCCCCGAAGTGATCGAGACCGCGCGCCAGGCGGCTCGGAGCAGTCAGACCCAGATCAGTGGCGTCGAGGGCGACGTCAGCAATTGGCTCAAGGTGCTCGAGCGCACCCCCGAGCTGGGGCCGCTCAAGCCGGCGATCGTAGTCTCCACCGACGAGCGTCAGATGCGGGTACTGACCGAAGATGCCGGGCTGGTGACCCTCGACTGGGACGGCCTCAAGTGGGCACGCGACTACAAGAGTCCCAAGTGGCGTGGCGAAGTGCCTGCCAATGCCGCGGCGATCGCCGAGCGTGGCTCGCTGGTGCGCATCATCGAGACCGATGACGGCTGGCGGCTGTCGCAGCAGCCCGGCGCCGAGGGCGCGATCGTCGCACTCGACCCGCAGACCGGCGCGATCCGCGCTCTGCAGGGCGGCTTCAGCTTCGAGTCCAGCCGCTTCAACCGCGCCACCCAGGCCCAGCGCCAGGCCGGCTCGATCTTCAAGCCGTTCATCTATCTGGCGGCGCTGCAGGAAGGCAACATGACCGCCGCCACGGTGGTCAACGACGCGCCGGTGGTGATGAGCGACATGGGCGGCTCCTGGCGCCCCGAGAACGCCGAAGGCGAATTCCGCGGGCCAACCCGTCTGCGCGTGGGGCTTTACCAGTCGCGCAACTTGGTATCGATCCGCGTCCTGCAGACGTTGGGGCTGGATAAGGCGCTGCGCTTCCTCGAGCACTTCGGTTTCGCCGCCGACCGCCTGCCGCACGGCCTGTCGCTGGCGCTGGGCAGCGCCTCGCTGAGCCCGCTGGAAATGGCCAACGCCTATGCGATCCTCGCCAATGGTGGCTTCAAGGTCTCGCCCTGGTACATCCAGCGCGTCGAAAAGACCGGCGAGCAGCAACCGCTGCTCGAGTACACGCCGCAGGTCGCCTGCCGGGATTGCCGCGAGGGCGCCGAGGAAACCCGCATCGACGGCAAGACCTATCCGCTCGCCCCCCGCGTGGTCGATCCGCAGGCCCTGTATATCCTGCGCGACATCATGCGCGACGTCATCGAGCGCGGCACCGGCCGCGGTGCGCTGGATCTCGAGCGCAGCGACATCGTCGGCAAGACCGGCACCACCAATGAGCAGCGCGACGCCTGGTTCTCGGGTTTCAACAACCGACTGGTCGCCACCGTGTGGGTCGGCAAGGACAACAACGAGAGTACCGGCGAATACGGCTCACAGGCGGCGCTGCCGATCTGGAAGCTGTTCATGCGCCAGGCCCTCAAGGACACACCGGAAGCCGTTCCCGAACGTCCCGAGGGCATCGTCACGGCACGCATCGACCCCGATACCGGACGGCGCCTGCACGACGACCAGACCGGTGGAGTCGAGGAGATATTCCGCGAAGGCAACCTGCCCGACTACGAGCCGCGCCGCATCGACAGCGAGCTGGAAGACAGCAGCGGCTCGCAGGGGACCGGTACCTACGAAGCCATTTTCTGAGTACGCCATGCACAGGCGGCCTTCCGTCCGCTGACGTCCGTCCGGCGCGATACGCGCCGGACGGACACGGATACGACGTGAGAACCAGGAGTCCCATCATGCCGCGGCTGATCGCCACAGCAACGCAGACACCGGTCTTGAGCGCCGCGACGACCTTGCTGTGCCTGCTGTTTTCATCCCTGTCGCCAGCGCAGGATTCGCTGTTCTACGCGCCCCCGGCGCCCCAGGACGACGCACCGGAATTCACCGGCCAGGCCGAGCTCGGCTACACCAGCCTGTCGGGCAATACCGATAGCTCGACGCTGCTCGCCAAGGGGCGCCTGACCTGGCTGACCGGACGCTGGACCCACACCCTGCGCGCCGAGACGCGCAAGGTCGAGGAAAACGACAACGCCAGCGCCGAGCAGTATCTGCTCGGTGGTCGCGAACGCTACGACCTCGAGGGGCCGCACTACCTGTTCGGCTTCACGCGCTGGGAAAAGGATCGCTTCAGCGGCTACGACTATCAGTTCACGACCATCGCCGGCTATGGCCGCCAACTGCTCGCCGGTCCCGATCATATCCTGTCGCTGGAAGCCGGCCCGGGCTATCGCCATGACGAGCTGGACAACGGCGAAGGCAGCGATCTGGCGGTAGGCTACGGCGCGCTGGACTATCAGTGGAACTTCAGCGAGGGATCGACCTTCCAGCAGGAGCTCTCCGTCGAAGGCACCCGCCAGAACGTCACCACCCGCACCTTCTCGGCGGTGACCGCGCAGCTCAACGCCCATCTCGCGTTGCGCCTGTCCCACGAGATCGAGCGCAATTCGCAGCCTCCCGAAGGCGCCAATTCCAACACCGATCGCACCACCGCGGCGTCGCTGCTTTACCGCTGGTAGCCGACCCGCCGATACAAACGAAAGCCGGCCCCGGGGCCGGCTTTCTTGTGCGCTCACGCTAGCGTGCGAATGCCGCGCCTCAGCCGCCGTAGACATCCTCGACGCCGGTCAAGGGGTAGTGCGACGGAAACGGCCGGCGTGCCACGCCCGAATCGACCGCCGCCCGCGCCACCGCCGAGGAGATCCGATCGAGTAGCCGCGCGTCCATCGGCGTGGGAATGATGTAGCCACGGCCATACTCCAGCGCATCGATTTCATAGGCATCGAGCACCGCCTGCGGTACCGGCTCGCGAGCCAGATCCCGGAGCGCATAGACCGCCGCCAGCTTCATCTCCTCGTTGATGCGCGTGGCGCGCACGTCCAGCGCGCCGCGAAAGATGAACGGGAAGCCCAGCACGTTGTTGACCTGGTTGGGGTAATCGGAGCGGCCGGTGGCCATGATCACGTCGTCGCGGGTCTCGTGGGCGAGTTCGGGTTGAATCTCCGGGTCGGGGTTGGAGCAGGCGAACACGATCGGACTGACGGCCATCCTGTTGAGCTGATCGGCGCTCAGCAGGTTGGGGCCCGACAGCCCGACGAACACGTCGGCGCCGTCGATCGCTTCGTCGAGGGTACGCAGCGGGGTCTCGGTGGCGAACATCGCCTTGTACTCGTTGAGGTCGCTGCGCCCGCTGTGGATCACGCCCTTGCGATCGAGCATATAGATGTTCTCGGTCAGCGCGCCGCAGGACACCAACAGTTTCATGCAGGCGATCGCCGCCGAGCCGGCGCCCAGACAGACGATGCGCGCCTCGTCGAGGGGCTTGCCGGCGATCTCCAGCGCATTGAGCATGCCCGCGGCGGTGACGATGGCGGTGCCGTGCTGGTCGTCGTGAAAGACCGGAATATCGCACTGCTCGATCAGCGTGCGCTCGATCTCGAAGCACTCGGGGGCCTTGATGTCCTCGAGATTGATGCCGCCCCAGGTGTTGGCGATGCGCGAGACGGTGTCGATGAACGCCTGCGGGCTCTCGGCGTCGACCTCGATATCCACCGAATTGATCCCGGCGAAGCGCTTGAACAGGACGCCCTTGCCCTCCATGACCGGCTTGCTGGCCAGCGGACCGAGGTTGCCCAGGCCGAGGACCGCGCTGCCATCGGAGATCACCGCGACCAGATTGCCCTTGCCGGTATACAGATAGGCGTGTTCGGGGTCCCTGGCGATCTCGCGGCAGGGCTCGGCCACGCCCGGGCTGTAGGCCAGCGAAAGGTCTTTGGCAGACGCCGTCGGCTTGGTGATTTCGACGGACAGCTTCCCGGGAAAGGGTTGCGAATGGTAATCCAGCGCGGCCTGCTTCTTGGCGTCTGTCATGCTCGTGGTCCGGTCGTTCGGGGGGTGTGACGGCCAGAGTATAGAAAAAAACTCAGCCCAACAACTTAAGCCAAGTATCTGTCTTGACAGGCTTTTAAGCGCTAGTTTGAAAGCGTTTCCAAGTATTGCCTAGGCGTTATGGCTGGTCTTTCCGGCATAACGCCCAGCTTATCGGAAACACCGTTCTAAAACCTTCCGTGCTGAAAAACGGCCAGACCCGCTTCCCCGGGATCCGTTCATAGACTGTCGTCGGTGCGCCGGCGATTGCCGTGCTCGAGGCGCTCGATCGCCTTATTGCCCTGGCGCGAAAGCGCATCGAGCCGCTCGATCTGCTCGTCGAGACGCGGCAGGGCTTCCTGGCGGTAATGCGAGACGTCGTCCAGCGCCGCCATCACTTCGCGGAAGGCCTCCTCGAGGGTCTCGCGATCCAGCGTCGCCGAGGCCGCCCGGCTCTGGATCTCCACGCCCTGGGCGCGCAACGCCCGCGCGGTACCGGCGATCATCGCCGAGGTCGACTGGTTGAGCGCCTCGACACGATCGAGCACCAGCCGCTGATTGGCCAGCGCCATGGCCACCGTCACCGCCACGGTGAGCGCCGAGACGGTGACGTTGATCGCCCGGTCGACGCCGCGCATCAGCTCGCGGTTGTTGCGAATCACCACCTCCAGCGCCAGCACGCCCTGCTGGCTGACCGCCAGCTGCTGCTGCAGATCGACGATGCGTTGACGCAGCGGAAACAGCAATTCCTCCTCGATGAACGTGCGCTGGTCCAAGGCGCCCCGCTGCGGGTCGTTGGAACGCGCGTCGGCAGCGGCGACCAGCCGTCGATCGATCAGCTGACCCAGCGACACCTGGCGCTGCAACTGGCCGGCCATGTCGCGCAGCGCCTGCTGATCGTCGCTCAGGGTGAGGTTGTCGCGACGCAGCATCTCGCGCCCGGCTTCCAGGTCATGGATGATCGCGTCGAGCGCCTGCTGGGCGTTCTCGAATTTCTGGAAGTACCGCTGCAGGCGGCTGCCCACTCCCGGCAGGCGCGCCAGCATCCGGTCGAACCCGCCGCCGCCCAGCGAGTGCTGCTGCGGATCGAGATCCTGCATGCGCGAACGCAGCTTGGCGAGCGACTCGGCGACCGGACCACCCTCGTCGCCCTGACGCGCCAGGCGGCGCAGCGGCGTCTGCAGCATCTCGCTCTGGTGGGCGGCCTGGCGTTGCAGCTCGAGGCCCATCTCGTCGACCGCGCGGCGCGGCTCCTCGATGCCGCCCCCGCCCGGCCCGAGCAGACCGGCGACGAAGTCGTCGGCCAGCGCCGCCAGTTCGCCGTCCTCGGTATCGCTGTCGCGGTGGCCGCTCGCCAGCCCCGCGGCGATCTCCTCCACCGCCGGCAACGCCAACCGCCGGTTGCCGTCCTGCCCGTCTCGATCGTCACGCTTGTCGTTCATCGCTCGGCTCCTCGCGGAATGGCTCAATCCAAAAGACGCCTACTGGCCGCGGCTGTAGCGCGCCGCGCCCTCGGCGAAGCGGCGCAGATCGCCGAGCGCCCGCTCGGCGGCCACCGTGGCCTGTGGCCGCTGGGTCTCGACCCGCGCCAGCGCCACGGCGGTATCGTCCAGCGCCGTCAATGCCGCCTCGTTGCGCGCCGACAGATCGCGCAGATGACGCTCGGTATCGGCGACCAGTTCCAGGCGGCGCTTCAGCGCCAGGCGCTCGGCCACGCTCAGCGTCTTGCGTTCGCGGTCCAGCCGGCGCCTGACGAAGTCACTGTCGACGCCGGCCACGCTGCGCGCCTGTGCGGCCATCCGGGTGAGATTGTCCACCGCGCCCAGGCAGACCTCGTTGACCAGCCCGTGGGCGCGCTGGTAGGCCAGCTCGGCGCGGTCGAAGCGCGCCGCGAGGACCGTTTCGACGTGCCGATAGCGGCTGTAAAGCCGGTCGGCCTGCACCGCCACGTCCTCGCGCGCGAGTGAGAGCAGTTCGCCCTTGGCCGCGCACAGCGCCAGCACCACCTCGTCGGCGTCGGCGGGCGGATATTCGGGATCGAGGCTCAGCACCCCGCGCTCCTGAGCCTCGCGCTGGCGCTCGGCGCGCTGCCGAGACTCCTCGGCCGCCTGGCGACGCGCCTGACGCCGTGAGCGCCAGCGCTGCCACCAGTTGCGCGCCCGACGTTCCACCGGCAGTTCGACGGCGATCGCCACCAGCCCCACCAGCCAGCCGGCAAGCGATGGGTCGAAGCCGCCCCACAGCGAGGTCAGCCACAGCACGAACGCCACGAACGGCACCAGCAGCCAGTAGCGCACGATGACCTGAATGCGATCGGGGTCGAGTTCCGCCAACGCCAGTCGTGGACTGGCCATGCCGATCAGAAACCACGGCAGGCAGGTGACGAACAGCCCGTAGGCCAAGCCTTGCAGAAATCCCAGCATACGATGCGGTTCCGCCAACCAAGGTAGGAGATTCGATTGTAGGGAAGGCCCGGCGCGGGATAAAGCGGCGCCGCGGCCGATTCAGCGGCGATCGTCGCCGAGCGCCCACCAGGCGGGTAGCAATCGGGCCACCCGTGGCTCGCCGAAGCGATCGTCGATCAGGTGCACGCTGCCCCGGTCCTCGGGCGCGCGAATCACCCGTCCGGCGGCCTGGACCACCTTCTGCAGGCCGGGATATAGATAGGTGTAGTCGTAGCCGCGACCGAACTGCACCTCGAGGCGCCGGCGAAACTGTTCGGTGACCGGGTTGACCTGGGGCAGCCCCAGCGTGGCGACGAAAGCCCCGACCAGGCGTTCGCCGGCCAGGTCGATGCCCTCGCCGAACGCCCCGCCGAGCACCGCGAAGCCGATTCCCCGCCCATCCGCGACGAAGCGTTCGAGAAACGCCTGACGCTCGGCCTCGCCCATGCTGCGCGACTGCCGCCATACCGGGATCGTCGGAAACTCGGCGACGAAGCGCTCGGCGACCTGGTCGAGGTAGGCGTAACTGCTGAAGAATGCCAGGTAATTGCCCGGGCGGCGGCGATACTGCTCGGCCATCAGCGCGGCGATCGGCTCAAGCGAGGCGGGGCGGTCGGCATAGCGGGTGGAGATCGTGCGCACCCGATGCACGCTCAACTGCTCGGCCGAGAATGGCGAGGCCGATTCCAGCCAGGGCGTGGCGTCCGGCAGTCCGAGCAGGTTGCGGTAGTAGTCGGCCGGGCCGAGCGTCGCCGAAAACAGTACCGCGCTGTGCGCGGCGGCGAAGCGCGGGGCGAGAAAGCCGGCCGGGATCACGTTGCGACAGCACAGCCGCGAGAGCCGCGCGCCACGCCGCCCTTCTCGCCGCGTCAGGTCGTAAAGCGAATGGCTATCAAACAGCTCGCTCAGCCGCGCCAGGTGCAGGGCGTCCAGGTGGAAGCGCTGCAGGTCGCTGTCCAGCGCGAACGGGTGTTCGCTGTGGTAGTCGCCGATCGCCGCGGTCAGGCCCTGCAGCGCACCCAGCAGGCGCTGCGGCGGTTCGTCGAGCACCTGATAGTCGTCGCTGGCTGCATCGCCCGCCTCGCCATTGAGCGCACGCCACTGGCGCTCGACACGCTCGAGCGGCTTCTTCAGCGGCGCCGGGGCGCTGCGCTTGAGTGCCCGCAGCGCGCCCTGGTCGAGCTCGGCGGTATACATGCCGCGCCCGCGCTCGACCAGGTTGTGGGCCTCGTCGACCAGCACCGCGACGCGCCACTGATTCTCGACCGTCAGCGCGTAGAGCATGGCGTGCAGGTCGAAGTAGTAGTTGTAGTCGCCCACCACCACGTCGCACCAGCGCGCCAGTTCCTGACCCAGATAGTAGGGACAGACGCCGTGCGCCAGCGCCACCTCGCGCAGCGCCGCGCGCTCGAGCCGGCCGTGACGCACCGCCGCCGCGCGGGCCTCGGGCAGGCGGTCGTAGAAGCCGCTGGCCAGCGGGCAGGAGTCGCCGTGACAGGCCTTGTCGGGATGTTCGCAGGCCTTGTCGCGGGCGGTGAGTTCGAGCACGCGCAGCGCCACCGGGGCGGCGTCCGCCCGCTCGACACCGGTCGTCCCGGCGGGCGAAAGCGTCGCCAGCGCGTCGAGCGCCAGCCGCCGCCCGGGGGTCTTGGCGGCCAGGAAGAACAGCCGGTCGAGGCGCTGACGCGGCATCGCCTTCAACATCGGGAACAGCGTGCCCAGCGTCTTGCCGATGCCGGTGGGTGCCTGCAGCATCAGGCTGCGCCCGGTACCCGCCGCCTTGTAGACCGATTCGGCCAGTTCGCGCTGGGCGGGCCGGAACCCGGCGTGGGGGAAGCGCAGCGCCTCGAGTGTGGCGTCGCGACGCTGGCGGTGGGCCAGCTCCTGCTCGGCCCAGGCCAGAAAGCGCCGGCACTGGTCCGCGAAGAACGCCTCGAGCGTCGCGGCCTCGAAACTCTCCTCGAGCAGCGTCTCGCGCTGGCTGACCACGTCGAGATAGACCAGCGCCAGGCGCACCTCGTCGAGCGCGCGTTCGCGGCACAGCAGTGCGCCGTAGACCTTGACCTGCGCCCAGTGCAGGCGACGGTGGTTGTCGGGCATCGACGCCAGGTCGCCGCGAAAGGTCTTGATCTCCTCGAGCCGGTTGCGGGCCGCGTCGTAACCGTCGGCGCGTCCGCGCACTTCGAGCGCGGCGTACTCGCCGGCAAGGGCGATTTCGCGTTCGTAGCCCTCGCCGCGCCGCGCCGCGACCAGCGCATGACCGGCGATGCCCTCCAGGGCGGTCGGCGACGGCGTGAAGCGCAGGTCGAGATCGCCGCCGCGTGCGGTGAACTCGCACAGCGCCCGCACGGCCACTCTATAGCTCAAGCTCGCCTCGCCTCGCCGGCCGCTTCGGCCCAGCGCACATGGCAGACGCTGACCGGCATGGCGTGACGCTTGAAGAATGAAAGCCAGCGACGCTGGTTGTCCTGCAGGCGATCGCCCGGCCCCTTGACCTCGATCATCTTGTAGCGACCTTCCTCCGGCCACAGCTGGATCAGGTCCGGCAGCCCGGCGCGGTTGGCGGGGATATCGGCGAGCAGCCGCTCGAAGCACAATCGCAGGTGCGCGGCCGGCAGGCAGGCCAGCGCCTGTTCGAGCAGGGTCTCGGGCAGGCACTCCCAACTGACGAAGGGAGACTGGATGCCCCGTTTATCGGCATGCGCGCGCCGGATGATCTCTTGATAGGCGTCGCTCTCCAGGCTCGCCAGGCAGCCATCGAAGAGCGCGCGGCGCCGCGCGTGGAAGTCGCTCTGGGCGAGATCCGCCGGGCCGCGCTGGAAGGGGTTGAAGAACGCGCCGGGCAACGGGGCGAAGATCGCCTCCCAGCACAGCAGCCCGAACAACCCGCCGATCAGGGTATTCTCGACATAGTGCGCCGGCGCCTCGGGGGTGCCGAGGTGCGCCTGTACCGTACGCTCCACCGACAGCCCGGCGAACGGCAGCTCGAGATCGAGCCGCTCGATCTCGGCCGGCGCGACCGATGCCGGACGCGGCAGGCCGAGCCGCCGATGCAGACGCGGCAGCACTCGCGCGAGCTGTTGCCGCTCGGCCTCGCTTTCCGGGCTGCGCTCGGCCTCGCGCGCCAGCTTAAGCGCCTCGTCGAAGCGCTCGAGGCGTTCGAGCATACGCAGCCGACGACCGCGCGCGCCGGCGTAAGTACAACGCGCATAGAGATCGTGGGCCGCGTCCAGCGCGCCCTGGCGCTCGCTGTGCTGGGCCAGTCGGAACAGCAGCTTGGCGCGGCGCGCCTCGAGCCAGGGATTGGCGTGGGCCTCGCGCGGCACGTCGGCGTCGATCGCGCTCACCGGCTCGTCGTCGGCCAGGCGCTCGCGGCAACGGTGCAGATGAAGGTAGTCCTCGAGATCGTCGCGCGAGGCGAAGGCCCGCGACTCGCGCGAGAAGGCGACGCGCTCGTAGCGCGCCATGCCCAGGTCGGCGAGCACGAACTCGCTCCAGCCTTGGTGCAGATTGCCGAAGAACATCAGCCGCAGGCGCTCGCACAGCGCATCGACCCTGAGCGCCAGGACGACCTCGGCGTCGTGCCCCCATTCGGCGAGCGTACGCGGCGGCTCATCGACCTCGCCCAATACCGCCAGCCAGTCGCGCTTGCTGGCCTGGCGCAGGCCGAGCCCGGCCAGGCGCTCGGCGAACAGGCCCTGCAGCTCGGCCTTGGTGAGCAGCGCGAAGAGCTCCTCGAGCGTCAGCGCCGGCGCCGGATCGACCCAGCCAACGGCGATCAGCGGCGCCAGCGCCGGGCCCAGCGGCTCGGCCTCGTCGGCCTGCGCCTGAGCCTGAACCGGGGGAATCTCAGCGGCGATTTCCGGATAGTCCAGCCTGGAGCGGCGAAACAGCCCGCCCTTGCGCATGATCATGCGTACCAGCAGCGCCTGCGCGGCGCGCGGCAACTCGCCGAAGGCGTCGATGAAGCCGCGCTCGTCGGCAGCCAGCAGATCGGCGTAACGCTCGTCCAGCCAGGCGAGCACGGTCTGGAAGTTGACGAGATAGTAGAAGGGATCGTCGAGGGTCTGGCGGGCCATGCGCTACCACGGATAACTGGTTATTCATCCATGGTACTCGCCGGCCGCGCCAGCGACAATCCGGTTCGGCCAGACTGGCTCGACCGGACTGGTTCGGCCAGGCAGGTGGAGTATTTGCTTAGCGTAGATCGGGATTGAGGGTATAGATCCCGGTCACGGTGGCCTGCCCCAGGATATGCCCCTGCATCGCCCCCAGCGCCTCGTCGCCGGTGAATTCGCCGCGCATGTCGAGCTTTTCGACGTCGAGCGCGTAGACGGTGAACCGATAGCGATGCGCCAGCTCGTCGTTCCATGGCGGACAGGGACCGTCGTAGCCGCCGTAGGTGCCGCCCATGTCGGGATCGCCGGCGAGAAAGTCGGTAAAGGTGTTGATTCCCGCCAGGCCCTGCTCGCCCTGCCCGGGCTGCTTGCCCTTGGGCGTCACGCCGTCGGAGGCCGCGCCCTCGTCGATCCGGTGGGTACCGGCGGGAATGTTGAGCAGCACCCAGTGATAGAAGTCGACGCGCGGCATGCTCGCCGGCAGGCGCTTGCCCTGCTGGTTGACGTCGGAAGCATCGCCCGGCACGTCGGGATCGCAGACGATCACCGCGAAGCTTCGCGTGCCCTGGGGGATATCGGTCCAGTGCAGCGCCGGATTGCGATTCGGCCCGAGGGTCATCGGCTCGCCGTCACCGGGCACGCCGAAGGCGAACGTATCGGGGATCGGCCGCTGGTCCTCGATGCCGTCAATTGTCAATTTCATGATCACCTCCATGGATCGCTATGCGTAATTCCACCAGCCTAGCGTAGCCTCCGGGGCTTCGGCCAGGCACCCGAGGCCGACGAGGTGTTACTCTCTCGGGTCACTACTGCCGATCCTCGAGCGCGTGACGCGCCATGAGCCCATGACCACCACCGACCTGCTCGCCCAACCCGCCAGCCATGACTGGCACCAGTGCCTGGCCCGGCTCATCCAGGGCGCCTCGGCGACAACCTTCCCCGCTATGCTGGAACAGGCGCTGCGCGAACGGGTCGCCTTCGATTCGATCCTCATCAACACCTACAAGGGCCGCCACCGGCCGCTGCTGATCCACGACGACTGTCCGTCGCACCTGCACGAGCTATGGGTCGAGCGCTATCTCGGCGGGGCCTACCTGCTCGACCCGTTCTTCACGGCCGTGCAGCGCGGGCTGGAGCGCGGCGTGCATCGCCTGCGCGAGCTGGCCCCCGACCGCTTCGAGGCCAGCGACTATTATCATCGCTACTATCGCGCGCTGGGACTGCGCGACGAGGTCGGCCTGTTCACCCGCGTGGCGCCGGACGTGGTACTGGTGGTATCGCTGGGCTTTCGTCACGACGGGGCGACGCTGCGCCGGCGCGGGCTTTTGGCGCTGCGCCATATTTCGCCGGTGCTCGAGGCGCTGCTCAGCGAATACTGGCACTGGCAGGGCGGCCAGTTCCAGGCGCGCCTGGACGCGCAGGCGCCCGTCGAGGCCGCCTTCGCCAGCTTCGGCCAGGGACTGCTCACCGCCCGCGAGCAGGAGATCGTGCGGCTGTTGCTGGCCGGCCACTCGACCAAATCGGCGGCCCGCGAGCTGGATATCAGCGACGGCACCGTCAAGGTCCATCGCAAACACCTCTACCAGCGCCTCGACGTCTCCAGCCAATCGCAGTTATTCCGGCTGTTCCTCGACCACGTGGCGCTGATCTCGCGCCGCCAGCAAAGTCAGTGACCCCCAACAGGTCAGATTACGTGGTGCCGGCCAGACCGGGGCGAGACGTCGGCCGTCTGATGCCCCGCGGAATAGCTATACCAACGCTCGCCATGGCGCGTCAGGGCGCGAAGCCCTCGGCCGTATACACCACCTCGCCGCCGACCATGGTCAGCAGTACCTGGGTTTCGGAGATGTCGTCCCGCGCAATCTCGAACAGGTTGCGATCGAGGATCAGCAGGTCGGCCAGCTTGCCGGTTTCCAGCGAGCCGGTGATCGTGTCCTGATGCATCGCATAGGCGGCATTGAGGGTGATGCCGCGGATCGCCGCTTCAAGCGACAACGCCTGGTCGGGGTTGACGACACCGGCATATTGCGGGAACGCCGGGCCCCAATCGGCCTCGCGCAATACTGCAGCCTCGATCGCGAACCAGTGATCGAGCGGGTCCACCGGGTAATCGCTGCCGTAGGCGATCTTGGCGCCGGCGGCGGCGAGATCGCCTTCCGGCTCGTAGCCCTTCCAGCGTTCCGTCCCCAGGTAGGGCTTGACCGCATCCGTCGAATCCGGTGCCGGCTTGGCCCATTGATAGGACATCACCGGCACCACGCCGAGCTGTGCGAAACGGGCGTGATCGGCAGGGTCCACCAGTTCCGCGTGAGACATCAGCGGTCGCGAATCGCCGGCCCGGCCATAGCCAACCCTCCCAGCCTCGATGTCGTCATGTTCGCGCAGGGCCTCGAAGGCATTTAGGGTGTTGCGCACGGCGCGGTCGCCGATGGCGTGGATCTGCGTCTGGTAGCCGCGCGCAGCGAAGCGCGTCGCCATGATGCCCAGCGTCTCGGCGTCGACATAGGCTTCACCACGGCTGTCGCCGGGCACCCAGTTCGGATCGCCCTCGTTGCCTTTGTTGACCCGGTAGGGCTCGAGCAGCGCCGCCGTCTGGGCCGGCGCCTGGAGGATGCCGTCGGCCATCATCTCGCCGACCCCGGCCACCGACACGCCGGGCTCGGGCACCAGACGCGGCCCCGCCTGTTCACCGGGCCGCCAGGCGCGGACCTGCAGCGGCAGCTGTTCGGGATGCTCGAACTCGGCACGCAGCGCATCGAGTTCGTCGATGAAGGCCTCCAGCTCGTCACCGCTCTTGGCCCCCGAGTCGATGAGGAAGTGGGCGCGGGCCGGCAGCCCATGCCGTTCGCGCAGTGCGGCGAAGGCCGCCACCGTGTCGCGGTTTTCGCTCTGGGCCTGGAAGCTGGTAACACCCTCTTTGATCAGCGCCTGCATGCCGCGCCGCGCCGCCTCGACGGGGTCCACCGCCGGCGCTGCCGGCATCGCCTGGCGCACGAGCTCCTGGGCACCATCCAGCAGCCAGCCGTTGGGTTCGCCCGCCGCGTCATGCTTGACGACGCCATCCGACGGGTTGGCCGTCTCGGCATCGATACCGGCCAGCTCGAGGGCGCGGGAATTGGCCAGTGCCGAATGCCCCCACACGCCGTTGACGATGATCGGCCGCTCGGTGTCGAGGCCGTCCAGCACCTCCTTGGTCACCGTCGTTCCGGGCGGGGTCAGGAACTGCACGTACCAGTGATCGACCACCAGCCAGTCGTCGGAGCCCTCGCCGAAATCCGGGTTGTCGAGGCACGTCTCGAGACGTGTCGTGAGCGCCTCGACGGTGAGCGGCTGATATTCGAGATCGCAGCGCGGCCGGTCGATGGTGATGCCGTGGATGTGGGCGTCCTGCAGCCCCGGCATGACCATCTTGCCGTCGAGATCGAAGACCCGGGTCTCGGGCCCGACATACGCCTCGGCGCCCGCCGCGTCACCGACGTAGACGATCACGCCGTCGCGCACCGCGAGCGCCTCGGCGGTGGCGTTGTCCGCGTCCACCGTGTAGATGGCGCCGCCTTGCAGCACCGTGTCGGCGGGGGGCTCGTCGGCCCAAGCGCCACCGGTCCAGGCGCTGCCGGCCAGCGCCACCAGCGTGGCGGCGGCCAGGCGCTTTAACGGGAAGAGTCCAGAGGGTCGTGCCAGCATTGTTGTTCTCCTTGGCGGTTGATGATGAGTTGACGATTTACAGCGACAGCGCCATCCACACCGTCTTGAGCTCGGAATACTCCGCCAGGCTGTGGTGCGACTTGTCGCGCCCGTTGCCCGACTGCT